>SPBV01000316.1 GCA_004525885.1 Nitrosomonadales bacterium | reverse complement strand
GTTGATCGAGCTAGTATGGCGCACTCTTTAGAAGTACGCGTGCCTTTACTCGATCATAGGTTAGTTGAATGGATATCTGGTATTCCGCCCTCATTAAAACTACAAGGCCACGAGGGAAAATATATTTTTAAAAAAGCCCTGGAAGATTACCTCCCTGATGACATCCTTTATCGAGATAAAATGGGATTTGCAGTGCCATTAGCAAGTTGGTTTCGCGGACCCTTACGTCAAAGAGTACGAGGAGCTTTATTAGGCCCTACTTTAGCTGAAACAGGAATATTCAATCAGGCCTTCCTAAAAGAAATGCTTGATCAACATCAGTCTGGAAGACGTGATTATAGCGCTCCTTTGTGGACGTTACTGATGTTTGAATCATTTCTACGCAATGTATTATGCTCCACTCATAGTAGCTAATTTTACTCAGGAAGAATCTGGATAAGGTAAAACTATGTGCATCCACAAACCAGAGAATAAAAGTTTCTCAGCTAAAATGACCAGTACTATAGAAAAATTGCTAAAAGAAAGTTTTGTTGGTATCTAAACTCCAAGATAATCGGATCGTTTGTCCGGGCTGTTAGTAGATTTACTTTAAATGGTGATCAATATTTTTAAGGGAATTAGATGCTAGATGTATTCCTTACTGTTGATGTAGAGGTATGGTGCGGTGGTTGGAGAGATTTAGACAAGAAATTTCCGAATGCATTCAAAAAATATGTCTATGGTCCTACGTCTAGAGGGAACTATGGCTTGCCGTATCAATTATGCAAATTGCAGGAACATGGTCTAACCGGAGTGTTCTTTGTTGAGCCACTCTTCTCAACCCGATTTGGGCTAAATTCATTAGCAGAAATTCTTAGTTTAATTAAAGAGAGCGATCAAGAAATACAACTTCATCTACATACTGAATGGGTTGACGAATCTAAAAAACCCCTACTCGACAACATTGCTGGTAAGAAACAACACCTGCACTATTTTTCTTTAGAAGAACAAACGATCCTAATCCAAGAAGGCGCAAGGTTAATTGAGTTAGCTGGTGGAAGAAGTGTAAACGCCTTTCGCGCTGGAAATTTTGGCTTTAATAGTGAAACGCTTCGGGCACTTTCTACAAATCACATCCCTTTCGACAGCAGCTATAACGCTAGTGTTTTTGGGCAAGATAGCGGAATCAGTCCGGGAATTTTGCTTGTAGAACCATTTAAATACGAAGAAGTATACGAATATCCCATGACTGTTTTTCAAGATGGAACCCACTCTTTACGTCACGCACAGATAACTGCTTGTTCCTATCAGGAGATGTAAGGCCTACTATGGCAAGCGCTGGAGTTGAAGCGTAATGCATTTGTAATCCTCTTTCACGGTTTCGAGCTCCTGAATCGTGCAATGGACAGACCAGATGATATTGTAGTGGATCGCTTTAACAAACTTTGCTTATTTCTAGATCGCCATCGGGATTGCTTTCGTGTAAGAGGTTTCCATGGGTTGCCCCCCCCGCCAATTTTTTCGCAGCCCAATCCGCTTACTTCACCGATTTGGAAAACAGGACTTAGAATACTAGAACAAGGTATACGGAGGAAATTTCGTTGAATAAAAGCTGGGGGAACATTGAAAGCATAAGTACAGAAAAAACAAAGTTCAAAACTGAAAATAGATAAAGCCACCGTTATGTTCAGGTGAGAGAGCAATCATGATGTATACAACCGTAACAAACGCCACGGAGAACATCCAGGCAGGGCGTGAAGATGCGAAATCCATAAAGCGATCGCGCCAGTGAATAGGCGTAAAATGAAGCAGGGAAGCAGTGATAAGTGCCAAGATTGCGGAAGTTGACAGCGGAAAAGCTCCGCCAGATGACAGCATGGCGCTAAAGTAAATCATCGTAGCTGTAAGATCCTCTCCACGAAATAAAAGCCGCGTCATAGAAATCACGCTGAATACGACACATATTCGAAGTACAAGTGCGCTACCTCGATAGGCTTGTGTAACGACGCCTGCACGCAATCTCCGCTCACGATTATAGTACTCTAGCGCTACTAGACTACCGTGAATACAACCATATAACACGAAGTTCCAACCTGCTCCATGCCATAAACCGATGGCAACAAAGACAATCAATAGGTTGACGTAGACTGGAGCCTTCCATGCGGACGATAACGAGTTGTATAGGTAGTCACGAAAGAATGACGACATAGTGATGTGCCAACGCTGCCAGAAATTTGAAATGCTGGTGGC
>SPBV01000095.1 GCA_004525885.1 Nitrosomonadales bacterium | reverse complement strand
CTATGGGGGAAAATCCAGCCATACCTGTAATCACCACTCGCCTCATCAGCACATTCCCCCGTTTACTGCGATTACCTGTTTTGTTATGTAGGATGATTCAGGTGAAATTAAAAAATTAACTAATGCGGCCACTTCTTCTACCTTTCCGGCGCGTCTGAAAGGAATCAATTTAAGTGCCTCCTCAACCGGTATTTGATCTGTCATTTCAGTTTCAATGAAACCTGGGGCAACGCAATTTACAGAGATTTCTCGTTTTGCTAGTTCCAGGGCAAGTGACTTGGTTGCCGCAATTATTCCAGCTTTAGCCGCACTGTAATTTACCTGACCACGGTTTCCAATCAACCCAGACACAGAAGCAATCGTTACAATGCGTCCCGGTTTGCGTCGTCTAACCATTGGCATAGTGACAGGATTGAGTACATTATAGAAGCTATCGAGATTGGTATGAATTACATTATCCCACTGCTCGCCTGTCATGGCAGGAAAGGCGGCATCGCTAGTGATGCCAGCATTACATACAACACCGTAGTAGGCCCCATTCTGGTTGATATCCTCATTCAATACGGAGCGTGCTTGTTCACGGTCAGTTACATCGAATTGCAGTACTCTGGATTGCCCTCCAAGCGCATTGATCTGTTCTTGAACAGCATCAGCTTCTTTTTGCTGAATCCGATAGTGGATGACAACTTGGTAACCGCTCTTGGCTAATCGTAAAGCAATTGCTTTCCCGATACCACGGCTCGATCCAGTAACTAAAACTACGTCTTTCATTTATGTTTTTCCATAGAATTCTTCTAAATTTTCAGGGAGGAACACATTTAGGTTCGCCTGTATCTCAATATTTTTACCAGTGATTCTACAAGTAAAAACCTGTAACCCGATGGTGTTATCGGTAACTTGATTTACGCTGACAGACAATGAGGTTCCCACAGGGAAGTGGCTGCATGCAGACTCATAGCGACGGGTGCTAACCAGAAAACCGATTCTTACCGGCTGATTTGCAATCCGTGCTTTAACCCCAGCATAAGCTGCAACTGCTTGACCCATGTATTCCAAACCGACCCATGCAGGCACACCATCAGGTTCACAAAACATACTATCTTTTCTTATCGTCACATTTGCGACCAAACTTTTGTCGGAATAATCTTCAATACCATCCAATAGTGACATTGGCATGCCATGGGGAACAACATTAAGTATATTATAATCTGGCTTCACTATTCTCTTACCAGAATCAGAGAGGCATTGTTTCCACCAAAAGCAAAGGAATTGCTCATTGCTGTGGTTAATTTTTTACCAAGTCTTGTTGTCGCAATTCCAGTTAAAACAGGTAGATCCGGATCAGTCTGTCCGTCCCAGCGATGGGGAGGAAGTCTGCCATCCTCCCGTTGCAACGCTAGCCAACAGAATACCGCCTCAATCGCACCAGCTGCTGCCAGAGTGTGCCCAGTCAATGGTTTGGTTGAGCTACATGCTATGTCAGGTCCAAACACCCGTTGTACAGCTCGTGCTTCCATTTTGTCATTTTGTTCTGTCCCTGTGCCATGCAAATTCAAATATTGGATATTCTCCGGATCCATCCCGGATTGCTGCAAAGCTTGCCGCATTGCACTTTCAGCCCCTTTCCCCTCAGGGTGAGGGGCTGAAATATGATAGGCATCGGAAGTCTCACCCACTCCCGCCAGACGAACAGGACCTGGCTCTCGGGTCAACAAAAATAAGCCCGCTCCCTCACCAATATTTATACCATTTCGGTTGATACTAAAGGGGTTGCATATTGAGTCAGTTGTGACTAATAGCGAGGAAAATCCTTTAACTGTCATATTGCAAAGCGTGTCTACGCCACCGGCAATTACGGCATCACATACACCTAGTCTTAATAACCTTGCTGCCGAAGCCAAAGCTTTTGCTCCGGATGTGCAAGCACTGGATACAGAAAAAGATGGGCCGCGCAGCCCAAGCCATTTAGCAATATAACGTGATGGTGAGGAAGGCTCCTGTTTACGATAGTGGTAATTCGCGGGAAACTTATTTTGGTTCCTGTGGTAGCGCATAGCCTCCTCTCCATCAGAAATTCCCGATGTGCTTGTGCCAATTACAGTCGCAATACGCTGCGGACCAAAGCGTTTTTTTAATAATTGGATTTCACTCAATAGAGGTTCTAATGCAGTAGTTAGCATACGGTTATTACGGGTATCCTCTTCTGCAATGGGCACTGCCGCCAATGGCTGTTCCACTATACCAAGCAGGAGATCATTTTCCGTTGAGAATTTGGAAGAGTATTTTAGATAAGTGATCTCTGTATTTTCACTAAATAAATGATCTTCTACATTTTCTAATCCAGATCCAAGGGAGCAGATCACTCCCGCTGAATTTAGAAATATAGGTTGGTCACAATTTTTATTGCTCATAAAGAATTTCTTGATAAGGTTGTTATATTAACTTTTAGTTTAAGGTCAGGGTATTCAAGCTGGGACGTTAGGTTTTTCTGGGGAGAATGTTTAAGTATATTTTGTTGTGTTATTGCTTCAGTCAGGATAACTTTTTCTCGTTTATTCTGTTCGAGCAGAACATAGTTATCTCCACGTTTTATACCCCAGTTTGAATGTTCAAATGACCACCCACTGTCTGGCATATAACGTAAATATATTCCAATTAGCAGCCACTTGACTGGAAAATCTTTTTGAATTTGGGCAGGTTTCTCTATCTGAATGTTGTCACCTTGTTGGATGATAGTAAAACCCCTTCGGCCCAGAGGATCAAGAATCACCACGGTCAACTTCTTATTATGAACAGCAATTACCGATGACATAGATAGCTTTTTCTCCTGAAATTCAATTTCGAGTTGCTCCAGTGCCTGCCAACAACAGGGAAGGCTTGCGGTATCTGGGAGCAATGGATCTGTATTTCTAGTGTGGTTGGCAAAATGTGCACAACTAGAAAGAACGATTAGAGAGAGAAGTATTAAACAGTGGCACATAGCTGCGCCAGTGTTTTTAGTCGTTTCTCAGGTTCCTGAACGAATGGATTCTGTGTATCCCAGGCGTATCCAGCAAAGATTGAGCAGACCATTTCACGAGTAGCAGGGGAGTGATTATCTGCAAAGATAATTTGTTTCAAAGAGCCATCGTACCAATTATTAACATAGGCTCGAAAGGTTTCAACTCCTTTCTGAAGTAACTGTGAATATTCAGCCTCCCATTCCACCTGCCCACCTTTTAGTTGGCGGCTAACTAGAGGCGCAACAAGTGTAGCTGATTTCATTGCAATGGTAACACCAGAAGAAAATACAGGATCAAGAAACTCCCCGGCATTTCCCAGAAGGGCAAAGCCTTTTCCCCAAAGAGATTTTACGTTGCTAGAATATCCCTTGATCATCTGTACTGGTGTATCGAAGCGGGAATTTGAAAGTAAAGGGGAGAGATTAGGGGAATCTGCAACCACTTCGCGAATTATTTCTATATTGCTTTTGCCAGCATAGCGATCGAAAAAAGAAGCATCGGAGACAACACCAAGGGAACATCGGCCGTTGCTGAATGGTATAAGCCAATACCAGACATCATGGTACTGAGGATGAATGACAATTAGGATTTTGTTTCGATCAAAGTGATCACCACAAATATTATCTTCGATATGAGTAAATACAGATTGCCGAATGGGAAGCTCTGATGGCAGCTCCAGATCAAGCAACCGAGGTAGCACACGGCCAAAACCCGATGCATCAAGTAAATAGTTTGCAGTTAGGGTCGAGCTCTTTCCGCTCTCATTCTCGATGGTTAATTTGGAAGAACCATTGCTATCAAAGGATACACCCGTTACTTTTTTTCCAAACCGAATATCAACACCCTGTTCCACGGCTGTATTTGCCAACACCTGATCAAAGCGAGATCTCAAAACTTGAAATGTTGTACTGGGCCCAAGTGTAGATTTAGCCGTGAAATCAAAGCTTCCATGTTTATCATCGCAGGCGAAAGCTGCGCCATTCTTAAGCTGAAATTTCTCTGCACATACCGCCTCGGTCATGCCTGCTAATTCAATGAATTCCATGCATTGTGGTAATAGACTTTCGCCGATAGAAAATCGGGGGAAGTGATCTTTCTCTAGAACAACAACCTGATGCCCCATCTTTTTTAAAAGGGCAGCGGCAATTGAGCCCGATGGGCCGGCTCCGATAATTACAACCTCGGCTTGCTTGGTCATTTAATCAATCCTAATGACACTCTCGGTTTTTCAAAGTGTTCCAATAAATAATAAATTAATGGAGTAATTAGCCAGGCACAAACCAAACCAGAGAAAACGACTGACCCAAACTGTTTTAAAAATGGGATTTGACTGAGTGATAATAAGCCAAATGCTATTGCAGATGTAAAGCATGCTAACGTCGAAGCCATCCATGTCTCCTGGTCCAGTCCTGGCGTGATAAAGAATACAGCAGTATCTATGGATATACCTATGACTAGCAATAAGGCCAGAACATGAAACAGAGTAATACCTGTTCCTGCTGAAATTGATAACGCGATAATACTGGAAAATGTTGCCGTAACAATAACTATAATTCCCTTCCTTGAAAAAATAAGCAGGCTGAAAATAACTAGGAAAGCATAGAAACCGCTCAACAGCCAGCTTACCTGTAGGCGATAGTTTTTTAATATTGATGTCAGGTTCTCTACCTGATCAACATAAGTAACACCAGGTACATGCAGGTCTGTAATCGTAGTCTTAATATCTAATAGCGTGCCACGCAGGAACACTACTGCCGTATTATTTTTTAGCAAATCTACGGAGGGAGAAAGTGACGCCAATGGTCTAGGTATATTATCTGGGGACAATTTAGGATTAAATCTCGATTGTGGATTTACCCATCTGCAGTCGCTTTGTAGCGCTTCACATAGCAGTACTATTGCGCCATTTGAGGAGAAAATTTTGTGCTGAATTAATCGATAATCTGATTGTTGCTGTTGTAGAGAAGGAATCACAGACGTAGGCGAAACAAGAATTCGGTTGGCGTTATCTTGGGTCTTTTCGCTAATGTATTTTTCTAATAACTCTACACGCTCTAGTACCTGCTGTGATGATTGGCCCTCGATAAGGAAATAACGTTGTCCACTGAAGCGACCCAGCAGTCGTTGAACCTTCTGCTCGGACTTTATTAGTTCACTACCAGAAGTATTCAGTAGTCGCACATCATCTACCACCCCTTGTCGGTAGAGGCTTAGTATAGCTAAAGAAGTAATTAATAAAGCGACAACCACAATCCAGATTCCCATACCTGCAACTCTGCGATATGCTGGTTCAATCAGCAATCCATATACTCCTCTCGCCTGAATGGCTGTTGGAGAGTCTAGTTTATAGAGGACTCCGAAGATTAGTACCGTCATACAGCCGGCCACTAATCCAGATGCAACAAAAACAGCAAACTGCTGCAACCCGGGGAACGGTGAGAATAGTTGAAGCAAGTAGGCTGCAACACTTGATAGGCAGCTTAGAATAAGGCCCTTAAACAATATTTTGCGCGTTTCTGTAGCACTTCCAGTTGCATGCATTTTAACCAGAAAGTGAAAACTGTAATCAGCAGCAAGACCTAACAAGGTCGAACCAAAAGCTATGGTTACAAGATGTACCTTATCAAAAAATAGCCACGTTACAGAAATCGCAAATAGTGAGCTGCTGGCCAGAACGAAAAGAACAAATAAAAAACTTTTTATTGAACGAAATACAATTAGTACTAGTGCAATTATTGCGAGTAGCGAACCAAATCCAACGGTTGAGATTTCTGATTGTGCGACCTCCGCAGCATGTGCTGCATGAAAAACTAGCCCAGAGATCAGTATCTTCATTTTTTGGGTGCCACGCTTCTTTTTAAAATTCTCCAGTAAACCTAGCAGATTATTTTGTTGTTCGAGCTCAAAGGGGCTCAGCTGTAATTCTCCATAAATTAAATACCAGGCTTCTTTTTCTTCTGTGACAGAGGGGATTTCTGTTGCAACAAATCTGTTATCAAAGCTTACTATTGACTGAATCCAGTTTCCCCCAAAATTAAAAGGATCATCTCCAATCTGATATGGAGAATAGGATCTAACCGGGCTATACAATGTTTGTAATCTGTTATTTGCTATTTGCTGCGGACTCAGCGTCAACAACTGATTACGCATTTCTTGTGACAATAGTTGGTGGCGAAACGGATAATAAAAATCTTTGATTATTTTTCCGCGCTGAGAATCTAAAGCCGATATTGTTATGCCTGGTACCGTTTGTATCTGCTCTTTAAGAGTCTTTGCCAGTTTCAATCCTTCTACACTGTTTTCCCCCTTTAAAAGAATAATAAAACGCCGCTCTACCTGTTTCTTAAGCTGATCACTGATTTTCTGATCTTCTACGGGAATTAGCTTATTCGGGAGCAGACTAAGGACATTACTTTCAAAGCTGTCTCCAGACGTGATCTTTAGATAAGAATATATGACACATACAAAGATCAGTATTCCCCAAAGGATGGCAGGGAATAATGTGCTACGCCTTTGCATGACTTGGGCCCCTTTGTTCTTCACTTTTCAAAGAACTTTATACTATGGGTATTGAAAGTTAAATTTGAACTATCACCATTTGCGTCTGCAATAGACACAGACTCGGTTGTTTCCTTTCCACGAATATCAATAGATGTTATCTCGGCTGCTAATAAGTCATTCTTTGGTCTAAGTTGTAGTCGCCAATCGGAGATATTACCGCTAGCATCAATGTGAAACTGCTCTGATAGGGATTCTAGGTTCCCTGAAAATAAACCTAACAAAGCCTTTGCAACTTGTGGGGAACCTACAGTTCGGCGTACGGACTCAGTAT
>SPBV01000102.1 GCA_004525885.1 Nitrosomonadales bacterium | reverse complement strand
GAGTAGAGCATTGTGCCAAACACGCCAATAAAAATCGCCAGACAGACCCACATGACGAACATATGTAAGTCATACATTGAGGCGGCGATCGCAGTTTCTGGTGTCGGCAAATTTATCTTACTTAATTCTTCGCTAGCACCTGCCACCATATTCGGGTATAAGATAAGTGTAGAGATCCACACCAGTGTAGCCTTTACTTTGCTGCCCATATTTCCCCCACTTAAAATTTCTATTTTTTTCAGTGCGAATCACAAGCTTACTAAATCTAAAAGCCCACTCTTTCTGCTCTTAGCCGGTTTCCTTGAATCTACATACAATTCCATTGCGGAGCATCCGAGTTGGTTTTTTTATATAAATAACGGCGAATCTTAGCATGACGAAATTTCTCACACAAGAAGGAATTGAGGTTTTGATAATTTAAAAATTAATAATAACCCTATTTAAATAAACGTTAATTTGCTTCTGTAAGAAAGCCATTATTAGTCCGCGCTGACCGCACGCCTGTAGATTGTCTTTAATCTATAAGATAGACCTAATTTAATATTACATTATTACCAATAATAAGAGATTGGCAATAATGCCTAAAATTGTTGTATTTAATATTGATTTAGGTCAAATTCTTTAATAACAGCTTGAATATCATCTTTTATTTATTTATGTAAAACATTAGAGCTAGCCAATAAAGACTAAACGCAATTTCAGATGCATCCAAGTCCCCTATCAAGTAACAATCAATCTATGTTTTAATTGGGTTTACTCGGGTGATGTATTCTTCTATAAAGCTATTAATTTCTTAGGAGAGACGATTTTATCGCTATGGAACCGATAAAAATTTAGTCGATAGGGCAAGCGCGAGGAAATTTTATTAGTTCAGTTCTTGTTCTTGTCTTTGATACAAAAGACAGGGGTTCCTCAATTTGATAATAAAATTTATGATTGAGTTAATAGTATTCAAGAACTTAAGAACACAACATTTTTTAGTTAATTTGTAATTAATTGAGCAAGGTTTTCATTCAGATACTATAGAGAAATCATGGCAATTGAAAATATTCTGGTGGTAGATGACTCTCCTACTGAGCGATATATGCTATTAGAAATTCTTACTAAATCTGGTTATAAAGTGTTGACTGCTGCGAGTGGAGAGGAAGTGATTGCAATGACCAAGGAGATCATGCCAGATTTGATTCTTATGGATGTGGTAATGCCGGGACAGGATGGATTTAATGCTACTCGTGCAATCTCTAGGGGCGCAACTACCAAACATATCCCAATTGTCATATGCTCCACTAAAGGACAAGAAACCGACAAGATCTGGGGTATGCGGCAAGGAGCTAAAGGCTACTTAGTTAAGCCTATTAGAGCGACTGAATTGTTAAAAATAATAACTGAACTAGGCTGAATTGATGTCTAAACGCATTAGTATTAAAGAATTCCAAGCATCACTTTCTGAAAAATTAGAAAGCGCTAGTATGGCTCAACCTGTGGCAACTGTGTTGGGGGTATTAGTTGGCAGCGATCGTTGGTTTGTGCATATGACAGACGTGAACGAAGTGTTGCAGATGCCTAAGATCACGCCAGTCCCCTTAACTCATTCCTGGTTTTTAGGGATAGCTAACGTGCAAGGGAATCTATACGGCATTGCTGACTTAGCAGCTTATTTTGGTGGAGCATCTACTCCGGTTGAGCAAAAATCAAGGATCTTACTGGTTCCGCCCCGATTAGAAGTTAATTGTGGTTTGTTGGTTAGGCGTACGCTTGGAATAAGAAATGTAACCGATTTTGAACGCGTTGACGACGGCACTCATTTTCAAACAGGTGTTGCGGGAATCTATAAGGATAAGCTCGGCCAGCGCTGGAAAGAACTGAACCTGCGCGATTTGGTTCGAGATGAGGAATTTTTGCAAGTTGCCGCATAAGCAACCTGTGGTTTTCGTAAACTACTTGTTAAGTATACGAGGCCCTTAGAATCAATTTAATAATCGCTTGATTTTACTGATACGTACACCAAATTTTCTAGAAGGCTAACGGAGACACAGATTAAATGTCAGGCTTTTTATTGAAATTGCAACCTGTTTTAGGAGTTGTCAGCAGAGATAATGTGACTGGTAATGCAGTCCAGTCAATTCCTGAAATCGGTTCTTTACTTGTTGGCAGGCGGCTAAAGGTTCTGGGTGGGCTGTTTGCATTATTCCTTTTGATTGTTTTGATTGTTACAACAATAAGCATACAACAAGCAAGACATAGCGCAGCATATCTGGAAATTGTTGGACGCATGCAAATGCACAGTCAGCGTTTGGCTAAGGCATCCCAACAAGCAGTACTGGGCGACATATCTTCATTTGTGCAATTACAAGATAGTCGTGACCAGATTAAAAATTACGTAAAAACCCTGACCCAAGGCGGGGAATACCGAGGTAATAATATTCCGCCAATAATCCACGGACCTGCGGTGATTCTTGAAGAATATGTTAAGAAATGGCATATCGAGGAAAAGAATATAAGTCTGATTTTGGATAGTAAGTCTTCTCTGATTAGCTTGGGAGGCGCGGTAGAGGAAATTAATTTTACCAACAAGAAGATGCTAGAATTAATTGGCCATCTAATTGATAGAATGAATCAATTAGATGGCGTATCAAATGAAATCGCAGCCATTGAAGCATTGAAAACGCTTACTCAAAGTTTTGTGAAGAATGCTAACGCGTTATTGTTGAGTGAAATCCTAATTTCTGAAATTGTTGTTCAGTTAGAAAATGATCGGGAGGGTGTTGGAACCATAATGGCTGCCTTTATTCATGGGAATACAGGGTTACAGCTATCACCCCTTAAAGATAAAAATACTAAACAGATGTTGGCACAGGCGCAAATACTGTTCAATACGATTGACACTCTTACTGGGGTTGTTCAAAAGCATGCGCCGAATGTAGCCGCCACAAGGATTGTAATTCACAAGATACTTCAAAATAATGAGGGAGTGTTGGGCGTTACTGAAAAACTTGACAACGCGCTTCAGGGGCAAGGTAGTTTCACCCCCTCTCCTCTTAATATCATTGCTTATATTACTGGCGCATTTGCTATTATCACTCTATTTTTATTTATTAAAGTGTACATTGAGGATACTCGGGACCGAGCACTGGCAAGTGAAAATGAGAATCGGCGCAACCAGAAAGCAATCTTACGTTTACTAGATGATATGGGTAGTTTTGCTGATGGTGATCTAACAGTTCGTGCCGTCGTAACCGAAGATATTACTGGAGCAATGGCTGATTCGATTAATTATACGATTGAGGAATTGCACATCTTGGTGGAGGGAATCAATAAGGCGAGTACCCAAGTAACTGAGGCTTCCGGTCAAGCGCAGAATATTTCTTCTGAATTATTAGTTGCGGCACAAAAACAGTCAGAAAATATTGAGGAAACTACAATTGCCGTACTGGGTATAGCTGAATCCATTGGTAAGGTATCCAAGTCTGCCGCAGAATCTGCCAAAGTGGCAAAGCAATCCTTGGCTGCTGCGGAGAAAGGCGCAGTTGCAGTACGGGAGTCTAGTGTTGGCATGAACGAAATCCGTACCCATATTCAAGAAACTGCAAAACGAATCAAACGGTTAGGTGAAAATTCACAAGAAATAGGTGAGATTGTAGGATTGATTTCAGACCTTACTGAGATGACTAATGTACTTGCGTTAAATGCAGCTATTCAAGCGGCTGCCGCGGGAGATGCTGGTCGTGGTTTTACCGTAGTGGCACAAGAGGTACAGCGCTTGGCAGAGCGCTCTGCTGAAGCAACTAAGCAAATTAGTACGCTGGTGAAAACTACTCAGGGTGATACTCAAGAAGCAATAGCAGCAATGGAGAAAAGTATCTTTGAGGTAGTTGAGGGAGGCAAACTCTCTGATGCTACAGGTCAGGCGTTAGAAGAAATTGAACAAGTGTCAAATGATCTGGCGCAGCTTATTGCTGGGATCTCTAATGCTACGCATGTACAGGCACAGGCTGCTGACCAAGTAGTAAAGAATATGGAAGAAATTCTACAAATTACCCGCCAGACAACTAATGGTACTATTCAAACCACTACTTCTGTGAAACAGATTTCTGGATTCGCTGCTGAATTAAAAGCTTCGGTTTCAAATTTCAAAATTTGAATTTATTTATTGTTAAACGCCTAATATTCTCCTAAATGAACGACAAAACTGACCTCAATATCGAGTCTATTGTCTGGGTCAAGAATGAGATTGACCGGGCTTTGGAACTAGTGCGGCAGCAACTAGGGATATATTCGCGTAATCCAAATGATACAACTCAGATAAAATCTTGTCGCGAGCAGATACATCAGGTAAACGGTGTGATCGAAATGCTCGGCTTGAATGGTGTTGCAACTGTCAGTCGGCAGATGGAAAAGCTCATCAATGTTCTTATGGGTAGCGATAGAAAACCAGATCTTAAGCTGGATTTTTTTAATCGCGCGATTTCGGCACTTTCTCACTATCTTGATGAGTTAATCAACGGTGCAGATAACAATCCATTACAATTATTTCCTGCTTACCAAGACTTAATGCAGGCACATGGGGTACATGGCGTATCTGAGGGAACTTTATTTTTTCCAGATTTGAGTGTACAGGCACCACTACGGGACGAGCTTACATCTCTAGATCCATCCGTCTCTGTGGAAGTAGACGCCAAGAACGAACGGGCTAAATTCCAATTAAGCTTGCTCAAATGGTTACGTGACATAACCGACAAAGACAGTTTGCAGCAGATGTTAGATGTAGTTGAATGCCTCGGGAAAATTTCAACTTCAATAGAGCAGAAAACTTTTTGGTGGGTATCTATGGGTTTTATCAATAGCCTACTTAATGAAGGATTGGCTATCGATTTACCTATACGTCGGTTGTGCGCCAGAGTAGAGCAAGAAATCCGTCGCCTTGACAGTGCCACTGTAGCTGTTGATGAACAATTAATGCGGGAGTTATTATTTAAAATTTCACTTAGCAAGATAGTATCTGAACAAATTCGCGAAATTTTTGGCGCCTACGGCTGGCACGAGCAAACATCACCCAGCATGCAGCCTGTTGAAAAAGAGAAACTAGAGGCTATTCTCGAGGAGATGCGCGCCACCATAACAGATGCCAAAGGTGCATGGATTAAATACAATAACGGCCAGAAAAATAGCATGTCCTTGCTACTTTCTTGCATTAGAAAGCTTAAGGAATTGGTGGTTCAGATTAAACACCAGCCTTTGGAAAAGCTAATTACTGTAATTGGCGGCATTTCTGCACATTTGAATATTCAGCCACAGGTCATGAACGAAACTTTGGCTCTAGAATTTGGCATTGCGTTGTTGTTGGTGGAAAGCGCGCTAGACAATTTTAATAAGTTACCATCTGAATTTACTCGCCAAGCCGAGGTTACCTCAACACGGTTACGTTCTGTGGTTCAGGGCAAGCAACTGTCAACGCTTCTGTGGCTAGATGGAAGCAGTTCTAAAGCTCAGGAGATGGAACTAATGGCACAGTTGTCACATGAGTGCTGTGCCAATCTAAAACAGGTGGAAGAGGTTTTGGATGGTTTCTTCCGCGACTCTACTAAGAGCTACGAGTTGCCAATGTTGTTTCCGTTATTTAAGCAAATTTCCGGCATTCTAGTAATGCTTGAGTTCGAACGCTCTAATGCATTGTTAGTTGCTTGTCGTAACCTAGTAGAAGAGTTCTCGCGTTCGGATTGTGAATATAAACAGTCAGAGCAGGTGCGGTTGGCAGAAGGGTTAAGTAGTATTGGTTTCTTCCTCGCGGGGCTGAAATATGAACAGCATGATCGAGACCATATTGTCGAAGCGGCGATAAGTCAATTTGGCAGCGATATTGTTGCTGCTGTGCCTCTTCCAATATATGAACCTGTGCCGACTGTTTCCGTTACATCAACCCCTCCTGTCTCGTCTGACACATCGATTGCAGAGGCCACCTCTCGGGAAGTTAATCCAGAAACAGAAACGCAGGAGACTCTTCTAGAAATCTTTTTAGAAGAGGCTGCAGAAGTACTATCTAGTATAGAAACCCATATACAGGCTTGTCGGGACAATCCTAGTGACAGGAAATCCCTGGCGATCATGAGTCAGGAATTTCATACTCTAAAGGGTAGCGCACGTATGGTGGGGCTACTTAAGATTGCTGAAGTAGCCTGGAACATGGAACAAATCATGAGTCGGTGGTTGAGCGAAGTTAAGCCTGTTACCAGCGAATTACTTGATCTTATCGAAAATGTGCACCAAGAATTTCGTGGGTGGTGCGCGAGCCTAAAGGAACATGGTGAAGCTCAGATCAAAAAAGATGGACTAACCACAACTGAAAGACTTGAAAGTGGCACAGAAGCGGAAGAAGTGGAGGTAAAGGCAGAAACAAATGCAAAAGCAGGGGCAGAAGTGGAGGTAAAGGCAGAAATAAATGTGGGAGCAGGGGCAGAAGTGGAGGTAAAGGCAG
>SPBV01000113.1 GCA_004525885.1 Nitrosomonadales bacterium | reverse complement strand
TCAAACTTAATCTCTTTCCATGTCTCCATAGCAATTTTTAGCTCAGGTGAGTGCTGTGCAGCTTCAGTTAACACTTCTTTCCCTTCACGCTCTACCTGACGCCCCTGATTACGTGCATCAGTGCAAGCCTCTAGTGCCACACGATTTGCAGTGGCGCCAGCGGCATTACCCCATGGATGACCAAGTGTGCCCCCTCCAAACTGTAAACAGGAGTCATCACCAAATATATTGACCAGAGCGGGTATATGCCAAACATGGATACCACCTGAGGCAACCGGCATTACACCCGGCATAGAACCCCAGTCCTGATCAAAGAAAAGGCCACGAGCACGATTTTCCGGAATAAATGATTCACGCATGGTATCAATCCAACCAAGCGTTGCAGCCCTGTCACCTTCCAGCTTACCGACTACAGTGCCGGAGTGAAGATGATCACCACCTGACAGCCTTAGACACTTGACTAATACTCGGAAGTGGATCCCATGATAGGGATTACGATCAAGTACAGCATGCATGGCACGGTGAATATGTAATAACATGCCATTATCACGGCACCAGTTCGCTAAACCCGTATTGGCACAGAGCCCGCCAGTTAAATAATCGTGCATAATGATTGGTGCGCCCAATTCTTTTGCAAACTCAGCTCTCTTATACATCTCTTCTGGCGTTGCTGCAGTTACATTCAGATAATGCCCTTTACGCTCGCCAGTTTCAGCCTGGGCCTTTAAAACTGCTTCCATTACAAATTCAAAGCGATGACGCCAGCGCATGAACGGCTGACTATTAACATTTTCATCATCCTTAGTAAAGTCAAGACCACCACGCAGACACTCATAAACTGCCATGCCATAGTTCTTTGCCGACAAGCCAAGTTTAGGTTTGATGGTACAACCCAAAAAAGCACGGCCATATTTATTCAGACGATCACGTTCCACCTGTATGCCATTTGGCGGGCCACCACAGGTCTTAACATAGGCGATTGGAAAACGAAGATCTTCCAGCCGTAAACTACGTATAGCTTTAAAACCAAATACATTGCCAACCAATGAGGTCAACACATTAACGACTGAACCCTCTTCAAATAAATCAATAGGGTAAGCAACAAATGCGTAAAATGCAGCGTTATCACCCGGAACCGGCTCAATCCGGTAAGCACGGCCCTTATAGTAATCCATGTCGGTAAGCAAATCAGTCCACACAGTGGTCCAGGTACCTGTAGAAGATTCCGCAGCGACTGCGGCAGCAGCCTCTTCACGCGGAACTCCATCCTGAGCCACAATCTTAAAACAAGCCAGTAAGTCTGTGTCGAGCGGGGTATAGTCCGGCGTCCAGTAACTCTCACGATAATCTTTGACACCAGCTTGGTATGTTTTTCCTGCCATATGATCCTCTCCTACAATTAGTATCTACCTTAGTAATTACCTCTGACCGTAAATACAGTCACTTCAAACTAATTAAATCGCCTGCCTTTCCCTTCGTACTTAATTATCCGGCTCAAGTTTCTGTCTATATTCTATTTAGCTATTAGAAAGTGATCACGAACCCCGGAAACTAGATTTTATTCTGATAAGAAATATAAAAGAAAAGGACTGTAATGAGAAATATATATTTCCGATATACTCTATAGATAAAAACCTATGAGAACGAAAAGAACTTTAGAAAGTAAAATTAGAATTTCTTACAGATCACAGCTTCCCGATAATTTACAGGCAAGATACTTGTAATAACAGAGCAAGATTGGCTCTGAAGAATCAGAATTAATTCTTATAAAAACCTCTCTACATTCTCCTAACCAGATTTCAGTTTCCTGAATCCGCTGTTTCTTATCCCACTATTTTTTTCTCTGCAATATACACTGGTACTAGTACTATCCTGCCTGAATTTTTACTTTCTGCCTGAGTTAGCAAAACAGCTTTTTGTTTATTTTCTGGCCTCACTTAGTGACACCGTGTTGGCAATGAATCTGGCTACTTGAACCTTTTATTTCATAAAATCTTCTAAACTATCACACGAAACTTAATTTTTCGTAAGATCTGCTACGTAATACTGGTAGTGTTGAAAAATTTAATACACTTAGCCTGCTTATTCATTGGCACGAAAATCGATCATTGCAGACTTGGTCTCAATATCCAATAATACGGGTAGCATAATACCCGGGACAGATAACTTAATCAGAAATCATGTTGGGACCATATGCCCTACTACACAAACTTTACACTAACAGTTAAATCGTCTTTATCTGTCATAAAAACTACTCTGGTTTTTAATCTATATTTTCCTCAGGAGTAAGTAAGGTATATAGATTTAAATAAATGGGTATGATATATTTTGATCTCTCATCTCATGCTGCAATATCTTGGAAAATGGTTTGAACTATGATTTTTGTCACAGCTCGTCAGGTTCATTTTATCCAGACTACATACGCTGTATCTAACATATGATTAGAAATTGCTTATTTTGGTTTCTCGCGGCTCATATTTGTTTAGTAGATTTTGGCGTAACAAATACGTGAGATTTGACGTTTGAAATATCCAAATTTAGTAAGCGACCTCGCCCGGCATATAACTTTGCGACAGCTCCAAGTCTTTGAGTCCGTGGCGCGTAACAGTAGCTTTACGCGTGCGTCCGAAGAGTTGTTTCTAGCCCAACCCACCGTGTCAATGCAACTCAAGAAACTTGCCGGCACCATCGGTTTACCATTATTCGAGCAGATAGGAATACGTATCCACCTAACTGAAGCAGGTAATGAGGTATATACAATATGTCAAGAGATATTCGACAATATTACTAACCTTGAAGCAAAAATAGCAGACATCAAAGGGGTCAAATGCGGGCACCTGCGGCTAGCTATTATCACTTCGTCAGAATACCTTGTACCGCATCTGCTCGGTCAGTTTGGTCGATTGCATCCAGATGTTGATTTTTCCCTGAGAGTAGAGAATCGGGAACACATTCTTGAGCGCCTTACCGGATATGAGGATGATCTATGTATTCTGGGTGAACCGCCGCCCGAATTTGATGTCATATCTTACCCGTTCATACCAAACCCGTTAGTGGCGATGGCAAGCTGCAACCATCCGTTAGCAGACGTACCAAATATTCCGCTCAAGCGATTCCTTGACGAACCATTTATTCATCGTGAACCCGGTTCAGGCACACGTGACGCTATCAACCGTTTATTAGCAAGCAAAGGGCTGAAAACACCTGCCGGTCATATGGAATTTGCTAGTAATGAGGCAATCAAGCAGGCAGTTGTAGCAGAACTGGGTGTATCAATACTATCTATACATTCACTAGCACTGGAAGGTACATCGGGGCCCATTGCAATACTAGATGTCCAAGGACTTCCTATTCATCGATACTGGTATCTGGTTCATCCAAAGAATAAAAAACTCTCACCTGTGACACTTGCATTTTTGGAGTTTGTGAAAATGCAGGGACAAAAGGTAGCCAACAAGTTTAATGAAGAAATGGAAATAATTAGAAAAACTCGTATGCGTAAATACAAAAAATCAAAAGACCAATAATTTTATTTATTGCGATTTCAAGTAATAACTGCAATTCAATTACGCAGCAAGCAAGTCCGCTCTCTGCCCCATAAATAATTCATTGAGTGACCTACCACCTCTCGTGGCTCGTGGTCTATTGTTGAGGCGATCCATCGCGTGCTCGACTTGCTTTTCAGTTACTTCACTGAAATCGGTACCTTTAGGAAAATACCGCCGGGCAGTCCGTTAGTATTTTCATTTATGCCTCGCTCCCATGACGCGTAAGGGTGGGCAAAATAAATGTCTGTCCCTAGCCCTTCTGCAATCATTTTGCAATCATTTCATGTCTGGCAAATTCAAGACCGTTATCCAACGGTAATGGTTTTCACTCTATCCTTAAGGTGCCGCATGGATTTGATCCCCGCTTCTACTAGCAAGTCTGCCTGCTTCCATGTAAACAAAGCAATCACCATATACAGCGTATTACGCTCAACCATTGTTAATAGTGCACTTTTCGGCCTTTACCTATGACAGTGCCGCCCCCCCCTAATCACCAGTGCGATTGCCTCTATCAACAACTGCTGGCCTATCATTAATACCTACTCGATTCTTGATTTACCCTCGTCGATCGTAGCTATCATAGCGCTTTCGATATGGTATTGAGGCTACCCTCAGGTGCGTATATAAATCTCCACCTCTCACCTTGTCGGCATAAATCAATTGATACGCCGTCTCGTGATGTAGCGAAAACCTTTATACCTGACTAGATAGTCCAAACCTGCTGAGGATTTAGCTCCTGGCGAATCGGGGTCTCAATAAATCCTCTGATGTCACTGGTTACTTTACGATCCTTATGGGCTTCTCTGCGTCGAGTGCTGGACAATTTCTGAGCTTGCTGTGGCCTGTATCCCCGCAGCCCTTTGTTCCTTCTGAGTCCACGGCTAATGGTAGATGGGCTTCGTCTCACCAGGCCCGCGATCTTTAGCTGCGAATATCTGGCTTTTTTTAGTACGTAAATTTGGTATCGTTCATTCTCGGTCAACTGGTTGTAGTTCATAGGTGTTTTATCTCTTGGTCGGGAGAGGCGCTGACTCTACCAGCTGGCCTCTCTCTTACCAATTGCACTTATTATCCGAAACCACCTTTGAATAATAAAGTGGAACAAAATCATTGGAAAATGCATCAGTGTAGGTTGGAAGAGTAATGAAGATGCAGCTGCTACTCTCACAGGAGTAGAATTATGGACGATAATTAGATATTGGCAACTCGATAATCCTGATGGGTTATCGAGTTGCCAATTTTCATGCGAACGCAGCCAATGTGCGTCTAAAAATTAGTGCATTTATGGTTCAATCAAATTTTGTGACAGAACCTAAATCACTATTATAACCCTGGTGGTGTGCCTTCACCGTTAGAAACTACGGCATCAATTTGCACCAAAGCATCCATAGGGATAGCTGAAACGCCAAATGTTGTTCTTGCGGGAAGATCGCTTTTGAAGAATGTTGTGTAAACTTCGTTTACAGCATCAATATCTGCGATATTTTTAAGTTGGATATTTATTTTAACTACATCGTCCATAACGTGGCCGACACTTTCCACAATTGCCTTGATATTTTTTAGACATTGTCCAGCCTGCTCTTTTACACCAGCAGCTACGGTTTTACCGGATTTAGGATCGATAGGTAATTGAGCTGAAATATTGTTGTAATGAGAAAAAGCTACAGTTTGTGTAGATAGAGAACTTTTTGGTGCGTTTTCCGTATTATTTGCTCTTATGACGAGTCTATGCCTGTCTTCAACAGCTTGTGGGGGTGTACCATCTCCGTGTGACACAACTGCATCAATTTGCACCAAAGCATCCATAGGTAAAGCTGAGACTGCAACTATTGTCCGTGCAGGAACATAGGCTGCGGTCCTAGCGATAGCCGAGTCTGGGAAAAATGTTGTATAAACTTCGTTTACGGCTTCAATATCCGAGAGGTTTTTAAGGAAGATATTTATCTTCACAATATCGTCAAAAGGAACGCTGATACTTTCTAAAATTGCCTTGATATTTTTTAAGCACTGCCCAGCCTGCTCTTTTACACCAGCAGCTACAATTTTACCAGATTTAGGATCGATAGGTAATTGAGCTGAAATATTGTTGTAATGAGAAAAAGCTACAGTTTGTGTAGATACAGAACTTTTTGGCGCATTTTCCGTGTTTCCTGCAACCTTTCCAGGCTGAGAACTTTTTGGCACATTTTCCGTGTTTCTTGCAACTTTTCCAGGCTGTTTACAGCTCGAATGATAGAGAAAGATTTGTTCGCCAATTCTCATCTGATCATGCATAAAATTCCGTGCCTGATAGTTGCGTATGCCATACGGTGGAATGAGCTCGCAAGGCTCTTGTGAAGGGAAAGGCTCTTGTGAAAGTGTACTTTCACCGTTTGAAATAACTGCATCAATT
>SPBV01000203.1 GCA_004525885.1 Nitrosomonadales bacterium | reverse complement strand
TGTGGCACTAGAGGCTTGCACTGATGCACGTAATCAGGGGCGTCAGGTAGAGCGTGAAGGGAAAGAAGTGTTAACTGAAGCTGCACAGCACTCACCTGAGCTAAAAATTGCTATGGAGACATGGAAAGAGATTAAGTTTGAGTTCGATGTTGTAGACAAGCTTGATGTTGGTTAATAGTAAACATTATTACGCCATTTAAAACTGAAATTATGAGGTATAGCTATGGATGAAATCAAACCGTATAAAGCAACTGAGCGCAGAGGAGAGACATTCTCATATCTGCCGCCGTTCACACCCGAAAAAATTCGTAAGCATATTGCTTATATGATTGCTCAGGGTTGGAACCCGGCCATTGAACATACGGAACCCGAAAAATTATTTTCTAGTTTTTGGTATCTTTGGAAGCTGCCATTTTTTGGTGAGAAATCAGTTGAAAAAGTAATGGCGGAAATAGAGGCATGCCATCGGGCCAACTTGGGACATATTGTACGTTTGAGCGGATTTGATAACTATACGCAATGTCGGGGTACAGCATTTATTGTCCATCGCGGCGGGCGTTAATTATTCATAATATTGCCGTTATTAAAATATTTTTTGATTTTTTCTAGTAAATTTTCTGGTAAAAAGTATCAGATAATACTGAGATTACATTTAAGCATAAATGAGTAAAATTACACCAAAATCTAGCGCTTCATTGGACGTTCAAACCGGACGAAATGCATCGCGCATGCGACGCATGCAATTGGTGGTTGGAAAAGCAGGCTTGCCACCTACCAAAGAGCGTGTGCGTGTGAATCAGCATAACGCTAAGAATAAAGAAACGATTATCAGGCCTGCCGTAATATTGCCATCAGAAGCTATTTCATCAACCGTTTCTAAAACAAAATTGAGTACTGCTGCAACAAAAAATACTGATCAGCTGGCAATGACAGGTCGTGATGCGTCACGTGCCCGTCGTGCAGGATTAATTCAGGGTAAAAGGGGAACACTGAAACATAAAGCTTCTGTGACGACAACGAATTCAAGCTCTGTCTCTTTAGATGTGGTAGATGTTACTTCGATGCCGGTCATGATTAACGAGGGCCGATTAGCAGCACAGGCTATCCGTAACGAGCGCAGAAATAAAGGGCAGACTAAAGATGTTACGACACGCCCAAGCGGGCGTTTGCGTAATACCAACCCAATTCAGTATCCACCTAAGGTAGCTGAAAGTAAGAGTTATGCGGGTCACAAAGTTACCGGAGTTCGAATTGGTCGCGGAGAAAATGTTACGGGCGATGAACGTGGAGCTGCTATTCAGGTAACTGGTATTCAGTATATTGGAAAAGAGTCCGGTTATAATCCCCGGGAGGGAGGCATTAAAGTTGGCGCAAGTAAAACAGTGGCCGGACAAATTGTAACCGGATCACAGGTGCGCAGTAAGATAAGCATTACCGGTGACGAATCCAATCCTGCTTTACATATTACCGGAGAATCTGATCAGGAGCTTAATGATGACCTGTCACAATATCGGGAACAGGGAAGTTATGCACAGATGCAGTTTCAGCGCCAGAATGATCCACATGGTCACACTGTTTTTGGCGCCAATCTTGGGCGCTCTGTCAGATCAATTGGTTCCCGTAACCGTGGTACTGAATATAGTAAAGAGGAATCGGTGGGCGGGCATCCCATTACGGGCACTGCAGTTGGTCGCAGTGAACTAACAACCGGTGATGAAAATGGTGCCTGCCACGACGTTACAGGTAATCAATATTTAATGCCGGCAGCAAAACAGCCATTGTGTGAAAAAAATATGCGTAATGTACCAAAAAAAGTTGGTATCAGCCATACATTGCATGGAACTCGTACAACCGGAACGCAAGTCGGACAGCGTATGAGCCAACTTGGGAATATTACTGGTACAGAAGAAGAAGGCATTTGCCAAAATATTTCGGGTACCGAATATTCCGGTGCAGAACAATATGCCAGTCATTGCGGAATGCTACCTCCCGGAGCTGGTAATGGTGGGAATGTAGCTGAGGCCATAACGTGGGGTGGTCAACACGTAACGGGCGTGGATATCGAACATAACGAGCATGTAACGGGTGATGAATCCGGCGTATGTAGTGTAATTACCGGTACACCTTATGCAGGACCAAATCAGTATCAGACTTTTTGTTCTGCTGAGAACGAGGAAAAAGCTGGGCGTCGCATTTCGTCAGAAATGGCATCAGGTAATTATATTAGCGGTAATCTCCCTCTCAATGTTGATCAGGTGTCAGGTACGCAACGTGGTAGTGAGCAAAATATTACAGGTACGCCATATTATCGTGCCAATCCTGATAAGGATTTCAACACAGATGTAATGGAGCGTATTCAAAAAATAAATAACAGTTTCAGCGTAAACTCTCTGCAACGTGAATATCAGGAACGTGCCGGTACAGATGCTATCAATGCTCCAACTGCAGAAAGCCGCATCACCGGTACGTTTTCTGCAGGTGAAGACAAGGTTACCGGCAATCAGGAATTTCGTTTCAAACCCAGGCCAAAAGTTGAAACCATTGCAGACAAATCACGTATAACGGGTGAAGGTCGCGTTGAGGGTAAGACCATAACTGGTAGCGCTTGGATATCAAAAGATAATGTAACTGGTACCGAAGGCTATATTGCTGCTGAGCGTAATCCCAGTCAGCGTAAAGGTGATTCGCATGCCTTTGCTGGCGCAAGGCTGTTTAAGGATAAAGGCAGTCGTTCTGATCCTACGCATCATGTTACAGGAATGGTAGGTTGGTCATCCAAAGCTTCTGCTCCCATTACAGTGTCTGGCGGGGGACAAGGTTAATATATTTTTATAGTTAATAAAATGATTAAGTTACTACGGACAAGACAACAAAACGCGGGCATAAGAATGTACGGAAAGCCAGTGGAATTCGATGTCGCTCTAAGATGTGATTATATGGAATCAATACAATGAAAATCTGCCAGGTAGAAAAAACATTAGTAGCTACCGCACGTATTGGCCAGCTTGGTACCCGTCGTTTGTTGGTAGTTAGAGAGAGAGAGAGTTCCAGTAGACAGGTGGCAGTTGATCCAGTCGGATGCAAGGAAGGTGACTGGGTCATAATTGTAGGTAGCTCAGCTGCTCGGACTGCGGCAGGTAGCAACGACTATCCAAGTGATTTTACGATAGTTGGTATTATTGATTATTGGGAAGATGAATCGAAAAGCGGAAGAAAGAAATAAGATAAATGGAAATACAACGTGTAGTGCGAGATCTGGTTACAACAAAACGTAATTTTTGGTTAGCTTCCAAATCATTACGTGTTGTTGAGAATGCTTCAGGCAAATTGGAAGTTGCAGTGGATCCTATCGGCTGCAAGCCGGGAGATTTCGTCATTACTATCGGAACATCAGCTGCAAGGCTGGCTCTTGATGATCCAAAGATCACCACTGACCTTACTATTGGCGGAATCATTGATCATTGGAGCGAAGAAGATTGGTAAATTTAGCAAAAAATAAGCATTCCGGTATTTATGCCGAGATTTATGATAATCATTAATTGACTTAACGATTTTAACTTTGAAAGCAGGAGAATAGAAATGGCAAACGAAAAAATGGGTATAGCATTAGGGATGATAGAAACACGTGGTCTAGTTCCGGCAATTGAGGCAGCTGATGCCATGACCAAGGCTTCAGAAGTTCGTCTCATTGGCCGGCAGTTTGTTGGCGGTGGTTATGTCACGGTTTTAGTTCGCGGAGAGACAGGTGCTGTCAACG
>SPBV01000287.1 GCA_004525885.1 Nitrosomonadales bacterium | reverse complement strand
GGAACAAACGACCGAGTCATTGCTCTGATAGCCCATGGGATAGGCAATAAAGATACTTCACCGATTGTTACCGAAAATTGTCGAATTCTGATGACTAATTGACGATTAAGAATTTATCTGTGAATGACTTGAACATCACGCACCTTCACTTAATTCAAATATTGATCTTCTGGATGTCTGCTTTGGGTTGAAAGCTGTCATTCATAGAATTTACGTCTGGAAAAATTCTTTTCGTTAAAGATTAAAGTCGATGTAAGGGGTGTAGTACTTCTAACACGGGGATGGTGTCAGTTCCAGACTAGATGCGTAACCCCAACCCTTCTCAAATTCCACATGCACTGCCCATTAGTTTGTTATCTCAAACATCATGGCAAGACTGGTGCCATTGCTAACAAATTAATGTTCTTATTACCAATTTATTAGTTTCAATTAATGGCGGAAGCGGTGAGATTCGAACTCACGGAAGAGTTCCCCCTTCGCTAGTTTTCAAGACTAGTGCCTTAAACCGCTCGGCCACGCTTCCTTATTAAGGTGGTTAGAGTAATATACCTTTTTGAAGCTGGCTTTACTAGAGAGTTTGCCCGCAAATTGTTATGATCTATTAATCATCAAAATAACTAGAATTTGCTATTGAGTAGTATTTTAACCATTTCCGAAAATATTTCTGATCAAGGAAACTGACGAATTAGCTTGTAGGGAGTCATTTTCGAAATGGGAAGGGTTTATTTTTATATATTTGTTATGGTAAAATCCTACGGTTTTAGTCCGAGTTCTTGCAGATTCCATCGCTGAGAAAGATAGAGCCGAGATATATGAAAGATATTGATAAAAATAAAGAAATGAGTGGAAGAAGGCGCTTTCTAATTACTGCAACATCAGTGGCAGGAGGGATTGCGACTGTAGCTTGGGCGACCCCTTTCATTAAGAGCATGATGCCCAGTGAGCGCGCTAAAGCTGCGGGGGCGCCGGTGGAAGTGGATATCAGCAAACTTGAGCCAGGCATGCTACTGCTGGTGGAATACCGTGGCAAGGTTGTATGGGTGCTGAATCGTACACCTGAGATGTTAGCTAGTCTTAACAAACTTAACGATAAACTTTCCGATCCTAATTCGGAAAAGGCACAGCAACCTATATATGCACAAAATCCAACGCGTTCAATTAGGCCAGAAATTTTGGTGACCACTGGTGTTTGTACGCATTTAGGATGTTCTCCAGTATTTCGCAGTGAGGTTGCTCCAGAAGATCTTGGTCCCGATTGGTTGGGCGGGTTTTTCTGCCCTTGTCATGGTTCCAAGTTTGATCTGGCGGGTCGTGTCTACAAAAATGTTCCCGCACCCACCAATCTACTTGTTCCGAGTCACGCCTATTTAAGCGAAAATATTTTGCTAATAGGTGCAGAAAGTAAGGAATCTGTATAAATGGGTAAACGATTGACATCGATTGTAGGGTGGATAGATGAGCGCTTTCCTTTAACCTCTAATTGGAAGGCGCATCTTACCGAATACTACGCACCAAAAAACTTTAATTTCTGGTACTACTTTGGTTCTTTGGCTATGTTGGTAATGGTAAATCAGCTTTTAACTGGCATTTTCCTTACTATGAACTATAAGCCAGACGCAGGTATGGCATTTGCCTCCGTGGAATACATCATGCGTGATGTAGATTTTGGTTGGTTGATTCGCTACATGCATTCCACTGGCGCTTCTATGTTCTTTGTAGTGGTGTATTTGCACATGTTTCGCGGGATGATGTATGGCTCGTATCGCAAGCCAAGAGAGCTTTTGTGGCTTATTGGTTCGGGAATCTTTTTTGTTTTAATGATGCTAGCATTTACGGGCTATATTCTACCATGGGGCCAGATGTCTTACTGGGGTGCTATGGTAATTGTGAGTATGATTGGCGCGATTCCGGTAATAGGTGAGCCATTGTCAAATTTGCTCTTAGGCGACTTTACGCTTTCTGATGCGGCACTGAATCGTTTCTTTGCTTACCATGTCGTGACATTACCAGTTTTGTTGGTAACGCTGGTAGTGGTGCATGTAATAGCTCTACATGAGGTCGGTTCAAATAACCCTGACGGCATTGAAATTAAAGAAAATCGTGACCCTAAGACAAATATTCCAGTAGATGGCATCCCATTTCATCCCTACTACACAGTGAAGGACATCTTTGGGGTAGTGGTGTTTCTGATTTTATTTTGTGGGATTATATTTTTTGCGCCAGAAATGGGCGGCTATTTCCTTGAGTATAATAATTTTGTTCCAGCCAATACACTACAGACGCCTGACCATATTGCACCAGTATGGTATTTCACTCCCTATTACTCGATGTTACGGGCTGCCACTGTTAACTTTCTTTGGATAGACGCAAAACTCTGGGGCATAGTGCTTATGGGTGGTTCAGTTGCGATCATTTGTTTACTACCTTGGTTGGATCGTAGCCCAGTAAAATCAATTCGCTACAAAGGGCCATACTTCAAGACGGCACTTACTCTTTTCGTTATCAGCGTTTTTGTCCTTGGCTGGTTGGGAACAAAGACCCCTACACCTCTATATACAACGCT
>SPBV01000031.1 GCA_004525885.1 Nitrosomonadales bacterium | reverse complement strand
GTGTATATAAAAGAGACAAGTAATTTTGTGAGTATATTTATACTAACCAGTAAGTTACAGAATTCGACCTGGTTTTCTAATGTAAGTTAAAAAGAATCCACGATGTTGTGTATGTATGTTTTAAAGTATAAATGCCAAATTTTGTCAAAAATATAGCCGCATGGAGATGAAGTGTAGGTCTGCCAATATAAGTATAGACAACTACTTCTTTATTTCACCATGTGATGTTGAGTAGCTTGGGGCTGTTTTGGGTTTGCTCTTGGACACATAGCCGTCCGCTTCATTTTTGTCAACGGAGCCATCCTGGTTGGCATCTACTTTCTCAAATATGGCCTCATTATATTTGAGAAACTCTTCCTTGCTGACTTTGCCGTCCTTGTTTTTATCCATCAGTGACATACCATATTCACCACCCCCTGTTCCAGTCCCCCCAGGTTTTTGGGTTTCTGCTAAATCAGCGTAGGCTAGCATGAGGTTCTTCGTATTTAGGGGTTGCAAGGTAAAAGAGTCATCAGCTGCAAAGCAGGGTGAAGTGCTACTCAGTGCCATGGCAAAGATAGGGCCAGCAACGAAAAAGACAATAGTTTTTTTGTTGTACATAATGTTCTCCTATAGATAGGCAAGAATTTTACGTTGATATTTAGATGCTCTCTGGTATTTATTCATATGGGGAAGCATATTTATTAACTCTGCTTAATTGCATTAATAAGTTTCTAATAAATCAATATGTACTAGCTTGAAATGTGATCAGGATAGCTAAATAAAATAAAAGCTACCCTTGTTAATTTAGTTTAAATTCAACTCAATACG
Organism: Nitrosomonadales bacterium; assembly: GCA_004525885.1. Classification (GTDB taxonomy): domain Bacteria; phylum Pseudomonadota; class Gammaproteobacteria; order Burkholderiales; family Nitrosomonadaceae; genus BJGV01. The sequence goes on along the minus strand of SPBV01000031.1, from coordinate 10,713 downwards.
GACAAAGATAGATCAAAAATACCCGGCCGACATATCTTTACAAAAATGGATTGGCCAAGGGTAATTCTGGCGACTAAATGTTTTGAAGAGTAAATATAAACGGTGTTATTTTTAGGGTTTGCCACGAAAAAACTATAAACAATGAATGTTGTATCGGGTTGACGTAAGTTGTGATGTGTAGGTTTTTCTACAGTTTCACTACAAAAGAAATAACTATCATCGGCACATCTGATTATTTATCCGTCAATAATGAGCAAAAGGCGGGTGTAACTAAACTATACCCGCCATTTTTCCTACTAGCCCTTCAACGCGGACATTGGGGCACCAAAATTGATATGAAAAGGTGCGCCGCCAATTACTATTGCTGGAACCGATTTAACTCCAGCTGCTTCAGCGGCTTCAATCCGTTCTTTTAGCTCGCCTAAATGTACGATTTCCACATCATAGCGGGCAGGATCCAAAGCTTCGGCTACTTGATGCTCAGCTTCAACACATACAGGACAACCAGCATGATAAAAAATAGCAGATGTTTTCATAGGTAATCTCCAAAAAATTTAAGAATCAATAAGTATATTCACATTCGCAAAAAGAAATTCAACTATGACCATGTGATGTTGTAATTATAATCGAAAATAGTGTTTTCACACCAGCTTAGATGCTCTTAATTTAGAAATGAACGTGGTGCCATGCTTAAGATCCTATGGAATATAAATTAATTTATTGGGTCAGCGCCCCTCATCTTTTTTCATCGATAGCGCCATTTTATACATTTGATTTTTATTTTCATAAGTGATATCCGACGCTAGTTTTACTGCTTGCTTCAAAGGTAGTTCTTTCATTAATAATTTTAGGGTGTGCTGACCCTGATTACTAATCCTACCTTTATCTGGGGTTTCTGCGCCAGATAAAAGTAGTACAAACTCACCCTTCTGCTGATTAGTGTCGGCGTTTAGCCACGTTAAAGCATCACCTAAGGCGCAAGTATGGATAGTTTCGAACATTTTTGTTAGTTCTCTACCTATGGTTAATTGTCGATTTGCTTCCAGTACAACGGATAAGTCTGTTACACACTCTAGAATACGGTGGGGCGCTTCGTAAAATACCAGAGTGTATGTCAGCGACCTTAATTCTTCTAGTTTGCGTCTACGTATGCCTGTTTTGGTAGGAAGAAAGCCGTAGAATAAGAAATGTGTTGCAGGAATCCCGGCAGCGGACAGAGCACACAACGCAGCATTGGCGCCAGGGATTGGTACCACACTGTAATTTTTTCTTACTAGGTTAACCAAAATTGCACCAGGGTCAGAGATACCCGGTGTACCAACATCAGTAACATAGGCAACAGATTTTCCCGTCGCAAGTAGACCCACAATTTTTTCTGAGGCTGTGCGTTCATTGTGCTGGTGCAAAGCTATCATCTTCTTGGTAATTGAATAATGTGACAGTAAGTGTCGAGAGTTGCGCGTATCTTCAGCAGCAATTACATCAACAGCCATGAGCACATCGAGCGCACGTAGGCTAATGTCACGTAGGTTTCCAATCGGGGTGGCAACCACATATAATGTACTTTTTTGTATCATATTTTAGTTATACATAGGGTTCATGCTAATTTCTCTAGTATTGATTGCCATACTATACGATAGCCTAGTAGGCTTTCCTATTTAGCAAGAAAATAATTTCAAGCGATGGTAAATGTCTGATTTTCTCACTCAACTCAATTCTTTATTGCCTCCCGACCGGATTTATACAGACCCAGTGGATTGTTACGCTTACGCTTACGATAATAGTCAAAAAATATATCCGCCTGATGTGGTGGCATTTCCACTCACCTCTGATGAGGTTCAAGCCATAGTTGTACTCTGTAATATACACAAAGTTCCACTCACACCACGTGGGCGCGGGACCGGTACCGCTGGAGGAAGTGTTCCAGATCAGGGTGGCATCGCATTGTCTCTGGAACGTATGTTACGGATTACTGTAGTTGATCCTGCTAATCGTGTAATAGTAGCTGAACCTGGTGTACTCAACCAGACCGTGCAAGATACGGCCAAACCCTATGGGTTTTTTTGGCCACCCGATCCTTCCAGTGCAGCTTATTCCAGCATAGGAGGAAATCTTGCTACGTCTGCGGGTGGTCCTCATGCAGTAAAATATGGGACCACTCGTGAGCATGTGCTTGGGGTGAAAGCGGTGACGGGTAAAGGTGAAGCAGTTAAGACTGGCTGCTATACCACTAAAGGTGTGGTGGGCTATGATCTAACACGACTTCTAATTGGTTCTGAGGGAACGCTAGCCGTGATTACCGAAGCCACGCTTAAGCTTACTCCTTTACCGCAAGCTATTGGGGGGCTTGTTGCCCATTTTCGTGATGATGCAAGTTGTGCTGCAGCAATAGTCTCAATTATGTCTCTTTCTCAGACTCCTAGCGCACTTGAATTTCTTGATGCAGGTTCACTCAACCTTATACGCGGACGATTCCCTGAAATGCTGCCAGCTGATAGTGGCGCTATGCTGATGATTGAAGTTGACGGGTCGCCTCGTGAAATTACAGAGTCAAGTGCCGCTATTCTTTCCGCCTGTAAAAACGATGGTTTACTACAAGCTGAGTGTGTCTTAGATACTATCAATTTGTGGCAAATGCGCAAAGCATTATCGCCATTATTGCGCGATATTGCGCCTAAGAAAATTAATGAGGATGTAGTTGTACCAATTACTACATTACCTGAATTTCTAAATGGTTTATCAAAACTAAGCTCCCAGTATCAAGTTAGTAATGTTAATTTGGGCCATGCTGGAAACGGTAATATTCATGTGAATCTGTTGGTAAACCCGGATAATCTTGATGAAATGAATCGTGCTGAGAAGTGTCTGAATGAAATTTTTGATTTGGTGATTAGACTCAACGGTACATTATCAGGAGAACACGGTATTGGTAGAGAGAAGCGCGCCTATATAGATAAGGAAATTGATATAACAACGATGACTCTGATGAAGGATATTAAGCGTGTATTTGACCCCAATAATATTCTTAATCCAGGTAAGTTATTTCTCTAAACCCGAAAAAACTTTAAGCACATCGTGATTTGCCAAATGAATCGGGATGCAGAGTAACGGTTTTGAAAGGTAACCATCTTTCTTTGATTCAATTGCCATCAAGATGTTTTTAGTAACTCTAAAATATCATGGGAAATTATATCCATACTTGTACTAGAGTTCACATACAAGCGAAGGCTTCCTGTAACGTCAAAAATAAAGACCCCGGTCGAGTGGTCCATTGTGTAATTATCCGGGGTTATCCCTGCCTGTTTTTGAAAGATAATTTTAAACTTCTTGGCAAGATTTCTTGTTGTTTGTAAGTCGCCGGATAGGCCAAGGAATGTAGGATTGAATGTGGACACATATTGCTTAAGTAATTCAGGGGTATCATGTTCAGGATCAACCGATACAAATAGCACTTGAACGCGATTGCTATCTTTGCCCAATTTTTTTATGGCACCGGCAAGCTTACCCATGATGCTTGGGCATATATCTGGACAATTTGTATAGCCGAAAAAAAGCACTACCACCTTGTCTTTGAAATCATTTAGAGAACGAATGTCCCCATTGTGATCAGAGAGTTTAAAGTCTTTGCCAAAGCTGGCGTTCGTGATATCTGTAGACAGAAATGTAGGATCGATTTTACTACTACAGTTTGTTAAAAGAACTAGTGCTGCCATCCCAACCAAAAATACTAACGAGTTTAAACACCTCATAATATTGATCAGAAGTAAAAGTAATGATCAACTAGTAATGCAGTGAATAGAGCTGTCAGATAAAAGATTGAATAGCGAAAGGTTACGCGTGCAAGATGATCGCTATAATCAAGATAAATTTTTACTGCGTAGTACAGGAATATTGCATCTAAAATTACCGCGCTGACAAGGTAAATCAATCCGCCCATTTGGGTGGCATACGGCATCAGCGTAACAGCACAGAGTATAAAAGTGTAAAGGAGCACATGCAAACGGGTAAAATTATCGCCATGAGTTACCGGTAGCATCGGCATACCAACCTTGGCATATTCTAGTTTCCGGTAGAGTGCAAGTGCCCAGAAATGAGGTGGGGTCCATGCAAAGATTATGAGGAATAGAAGCAAGGCATCAGCAGATATTTCTCCTGTTACAGCCGTCCATCCGAGTACTGGCGGCATTGCACCAGAAGCACCACCAATGACAATATTCTGTGGTGTTAGAGGCTTAAGTATCACTGTGTAGATAATGGCATAGCCTACGAATGTGACCAAAGTAAGCCACATCGTCAGTGGGTTCACCCACTGGTGGAGCATGTATAAGCCACCCCCACCAATAACCACCAAGAAAAATAAGGTTTCTGGAGAAGTTACTTCCCCCCTTGGTAAAGGCCTGCCACGCGTACGCGCCATAACAGAATCGATTTTCTGTTCCACCAAGCAATTTACTGCTGCTGCTGCACCCGCAACCAAAGCAATTCCAATGGTGCCAAAAATCAGAGCGTTTAATGGAACTGCGCCTGGGACGGAAAGGAACATACCTATAATTGCAGTAAAAACAATAAGCGATACAACTCTCGGCTTAGTTAACCGATAAAATTGTTGCACACGTGAAGCTGTATGTTGCCAAACTAAACTAGTAGTCATAACATCTATCCTATAATCTGTTGCAGGTAGACCTGTCCTTATCCAATTTGTGAAATCTTAAGCAGCCGCTTAATGTCTTTTGCCATCTTCGATGGGTCAGCATCCTTTGGAAAGCGCATCATCAAGTTTCCTAGTGGATCAATTATATAAATATGATCATGCCGTGATATTTTTGCCGGGATTTCCTTTAGCAATTCGTTATCTTTAGCATTAATAAATACTGTCCCTTTGAAGTCCTCTTTAATGCCAATTTCTGGTGCTTTATCATCATCGATCAGCCATGCACGTTCTATACGTTCCATTTCATTTTTTTGCATCAGACGCACCTGGCGCATATAGTAAAGTTTTTTGCGGCAAGATTCCTCACATACTCCGGAATCTACGACTAGCATTATCCACTTTCCGTGTAGCTGGCTAATATTAAATGCTACGCCATTTGTTTTGCGCAAAGCTACATCCGGCAATACTTTGACCTCAATCAGCTCTCCATAATTTACGCTACCTGACGGCGGTCCCCAGAAAAATAGCATGTAAGAAAGCGCTATTGGCGCAATCATTACTGCCATCAACAAGAATAGCTTACGTCTATTCGTTTTTGGGGGGATCTCTTTTAACACTCAATACCAAATATAATATTAATACTGCTAAAGCCATCGAAAACCACTGAAATGCATACCCTAGGTTTCTGCTCGCACCAGAATCAGGGCGACTCCATTGACGGACTAAACCGTCTTTAACATCATTTTCTTGCAAAATTACTAAAGGTTGCAGCGTAAGTCCTGTTGTCTTGCGATAACGATCCAGATGAAGGTTCTCCCAAACTTGTCCTGACACCGTCTCCGTAGAAAGTTCCAGAGTTCTCATTGTCGGCGAGTTTGCTATTCCCGAAACCGTTATTCTGCTACTAGGAGTGGGTATATTCGGCAATTCGCTACGAGTACGGCCTGCGGCAACCCATCCACGATTAATTAAAACATGCATAGAGCTCTCACCTAACTTAACTGGTGTGATGACTTGATAGCCAGCTCTACCCTGATTTATCTTGTTGTCCAAATAGATTGTATGTGAGGGAACGTACGTTCCATGCACCTCAACCTTGCGAAACTGATAATCCTCAAGCTTAATTAACGTTGTAGGCAACGATATTACTGGCTGCTGTGAAAGTCGATTTAACTGCTCCTGCCGCGCTTCTTTTTCTTGAGCCCGAGAAAGCTGCCAGTTACCCAGCATCACCATAACAACCATGAAAAATATAGCAGCAGCTGTTGGCCAAAACTTGACCCTGAACTGCCAGCCCAAAATAGTCATTGGTTAGTTCGCTAATCTCGTCTAAACTCTTGCCCAGACCATATACTTTTAAAGTAGGCTAAAAAAATATTGAAGATTATCGCCGTCCTATTTTTTCTATTCATATTTGCTAGTCTTGCGTCCGCGCTGTATTACATGGTTAAGGACAAAGGTCAGAGCACACGCATGCTTAAGTCTCTCACATTACGAATTGGCTTATCTATTGCACTATTCATTATACTGATGCTGGGATACTATTTCGGCATTATTCCTGGCAAACAATAGATTTTTTCAATGTTCGAAATTGGTTTATTGTTATAGCAAGTAAACAAACACAAACAGACCCAGCCAGACCACATCAACAAAGTGCCAATACCAAGATACCCCCTCAAAACCAAAATGATGTTCAGGTTTGAAGTGGCCTGCCAGAACTCGAAAGTAAATTACTGTTAACATGATTGCACCGAGCGTTACATGAAAACCATGGAAGCCTGTTAGCATGAAGAAACTAGCGCCATAGGCACCAGTTGTAAGCTTCAAATTGAGTTCTGAATATGCATGCATATACTCGTAAGCCTGGCAACCAATGAAGAGAGCACCTAACGCAATCGTCAGAAATAAACCCCATTTGAGTTGACTGCGCTTGTTAAGCTTAAGCGCCCAATGTGCCCAAGTAACTGTCACACCAGAAGTTAACAATAATGCGGTATTAAACGCTGGCAAACCCCACGCACCCATGGCCGTATACTTTTCCGTTGCGCCGGGACCAGCTGTAGGCCATCCGCCAGCAAAATCAGGCCATAATAGTTTGTGCTCCAGATCACCAAGCCAGGGAACCGATAACACCCGCATGTAATATAGCGCGCCAAAGAATCCGGCAAAGAACATGACTTCGGTGAAAATAAACCAACTCATACCCCAGCGGAAGGAACTATCAACCTGCTTGTTGAATTTACCATCTTCGCTTTCTCGCGCTACAGTACCGAACCAACCGAAGAGCATGTAAATAAGAATGGCAAATCCAATTGCCAGGGATGCATAACCAATTGGAAGTTTGTTGACAGTAAACGCAGCACCAAAACCCATAAAGAAAATGGCAATCGCCCCAGTCATAGGCCAGGTTGAAGGCTTTGGAATATAGTATTGATTCGTCGTTGCTTCTTGGCTCATGCTTATTCTCCCACGTATATTTTAATCAATTCTCAACTTGTCATAAATTTGACTAACATCAGCAGAGACCCAACAAATAAAGCCGCACCGATAACCCCCCCAATTACTACTTGTTTTAGTGTTAGTAATTCTACATCAGCAGCGTGGTCACTATTTTTTCGTACACCAAAAAAAGCCCAGAATACAGCTTTTGCAACTTGTATGGGTGTAGCTTTAACAGCTTTGTTGGCTTCTTCCTTCAAATTTTACTTTTCGTACGAACGTCATTGCTAGATGTGGCGTCACTACTAAGTTCAAAAAATGTATATGAGATAGACACGGTACTTATATCATCCGGAAACCCAGATTCAATTAAGAACTGAACAGGCATTTGCCGAGTCTCATACGGTTTTAAAACTTGTTTAGTAAAACAAAAACACTCGAGCTTTTTTATATATTGCGAGACCAGAAGCGGTGCATAGCTGGGTATTGCTTGTCCAGTAACCTCGCGGCCTGAGTCATTCTTAATTTCATACATTACCTCTACTAGTTCACCTGGATGCATCTGTACAGTTGATTGTAGTGGTTTAAATTGCCACGGCAATCCACGAGTATTCGCGTCCAGTTCGACTGTCAGTAAACGGCTAGTATCTACCTGCTGAGTTTCCTCCACTATTGTGTCTGGCTGCAACAGGTTGTTTAACCCAGCAACCTCACAAATCTTTTTGTAAAACGGTATCATCGCGTAGCCAAAGGCAAACATTACCATTGCCACGATCAGCAGTTTCTTTAACATCGCGAGATTTGGCTGTACTGCGTTCATCCCCAATGCTTAGAAAAAAATGTAACTATAATTAAAGCAACGATTGCCCAAAGGACCAGCGCGGTTTTTATATTTTTGCTGCGCTGTAACTTCGGGTCTTGTTGCATACCGTCTTTTCTTCCTATTTGACCAGTGGAGGCGTCTCAAAGCTATGATATGGTGCTGTTGATGGCAATGTCCATTCCAGTCCCTCCGCATCCTCCCACACCTGATCAGTCGCTTTTTTGCCACCACGTACACACTTCAGCGCCACATAGAGAAAGAGTAATTGGCTGAAACCAAAACCAAATGCACCAATACTAGAAATCATATTGAAATCAGCAAACTGTAAAGCATAGTCGGGCACGCGACGGGGCATTCCAGCCAATCCCAAGAAATGTTGTACAAAGAAAGTGAGATTGAAGAAGACCATAGATAACCAGAAATGAGTTTTGGCTAAGGTTTCGTCATACATGTTACCAGTCCATTTTGGCATCCAGTAATATGCGCCACCAAACAGCGCAAACAATGATCCTGATACCAGAACATAGTGAAAGTGTGCGATTACGTAGTAGGTTTCTTGCAACTGTATATCTACCGGCACGACTGCTAGTACTATGCCACTGAATCCGCCGATAGTGAACAGGAAGATAAATCCGATGGCAAACAGCATGGGGGCCTCAAAAGTCATGGAGCCGCGCCACATAGTAGCCGTCCAATTAAACACTTTTACTCCGGTTGGCACCGCGATCAGCATAGTAGCGTACATGAAAAAAAGTTGAGCTGTAACCGGCATGCCTACTGTAAACATGTGATGCGCCCAAACAATAAATGAAAGGATTGCAATGGAGGCAGTGGCGTAAACCATCGAAGAGTACCCAAACAATGGCTTGCGCGCGAAGGTCGGAATAATTTGAGAGACAATCCCAAACGCTGGCAGAATCATGATATAGACTTCAGGATGTCCAAAGAACCAGAAAATATGCTGAAACATGATCGGATCGCCACCACCAGCAGCATTAAAGAAATTGGTACCAAACTGGCGATCAGTCAGCAACATGGTTACCGCGCCTGCTAGTACCGGCATTACAGCGAGCAGTAGATAAGCGGTAATCAACCAAGTCCATACAAATAACGGCATTTTCATCATGGTCATGCCTGGCGCGCGCATGTTGAGAATAGTAGTAACAATGTTGATTGATCCCATAATGGAAGAAGCGCCCAGTATGTGCACAGCGAAAATGGTCATATCCATTCCCATGCCCATCTGGGTTGAAAGTGGCGGATATAGTGTCCAGCCACCTGCAGCCGCGCCACCCGGTACAAAGAATGAACTAATCAACAGCAGAGCTGCTGGTGGCAGCAACCAGAAACTCCAGTTATTCATACGGGCAAATGCCATATCTGGAGCGCCGATCATCATCGGTATCTGCCAATTAGCAAAACCAACAAAGGCCGGCATAATGGCACCAAATACCATCACCAGACCATGTAATGTAGTGAGTTGATTGAAAAATTCCGGCTCGACAATTTGCAAGCCCGGTTGAAACAACTCAGAGCGGATAGTTAACGCCATCACCCCACCCGTTAAGAACATCATGAAGCTAAACCAAAGGTAAAGTGTACCGATGTCTTTGTGATTGGTAGTTGTTAACCAGCGCATGATGCCGCTGGGGGGGCCATGATGTTCGTGCTCGTGGCCGTGGCCGTGGTCAGGATGGTGTACTGCTGCCATAATTTTCTCCTCGTTGCTTAATTTCTAAATTCTTTGATTTCGGAAGGCTGTACTATGTCACCTGTTGTATTGCCCCAGGCATTGCGCTCGTACGTAACAACTGCTGCAATATCTACATCTGATAAATGCTTGAATGCAGCCATTGCAGTGCCCGCTTTACCGTTTACTACCATCTTAATGTGATCGACTTTGGGCCCATTAGTGATTTTTGATCCATCAAGCCCAGGGAATGCACCAGGAATGCCTTTTCCATTAGCTTGGTGGCAAGCAGCGCAGGTGCCCGCGTATATCTTTTCGCCTTGGGCTTTTAACTCGTCCATCGAAAACTCTTTATTGACATCAACAACTGCTTCTACAGATTTCTCTTTTTGGGCAATTACCCATTGGGAGTATTTTTCTGGCTCCATTACTTCCACAACTATGGGCATAAAACCATGCTCCTTACCGCATAATTCAGAACACTGGCCACGGTAAATACCGGGCCTTTCGGCCTTGAACCAGGCGTCGCGAATGAAGCCAGGAATGGCGTCCTGCTTGACCCCGAACGCTTGCACCGACCAAGCATGAATCACATCATTTGCGGTGGTGAGGATACGAATTTTCTTGCCTACTGGAACCACAACATTGTTATCAACTTCTAATAGATAATTCTCACCCTTGGGGGAATTATTTCTGATTTGTTCACTTGGGGTGGACATTTTACTTAAGAATTTGATTCCTTCACCCTCTCCCTGGAGATAGTCATAACCCCACATCCACTGATAGCCAGTAGCCTTGATGGTAATATCAGGCGTAGCAGTGTCCTTCATGTCGATGACCGTTTGGGTGGCAGGATAGCCCATAGCAATAAGAATTATGAACGGTATGACCGTCCAGATGACTTCAACGGTTGTGCTATGATGGAAATTTGCAGCCTTGTAACCCTTTGATTTACGATGATTAATTACCGAGTAGAGCATTGTGCCAAACACGCCAATAAAAATCGCCAGACAGACCCACATGACGAACATATGTAAGTCATACATTGAGGCGGCGATCGCAGTTTCTGGTGTCGGCAAATTTATCTTACTTAATTCTTCGCTAGCACCT
>SPBV01000193.1 GCA_004525885.1 Nitrosomonadales bacterium | reverse complement strand
TATCATGCCAGTGAAATCACCGATCAGAAATAGAACATGATGGCCTAAATCCTGTAACTGGCGCATTTTGTTGAGCAGGACTGTATGACCCAAATGTAAATCCGGGGCAGTGGGATCAAAACCAGCCTTAATTCTTAGCGGTAGACCTTTAGAAAGCCTTTGTTTGAGTTCTTCTTCTACTAGGAGCTCATCGCAGCCACGCTTGATAATCTCTAGCTGTTCTTGTATATATTTGGTCACAGTAGTGTTAAGTAGAACTATCCAAGATTATCTTCTGCGAAACCCCAATTGATCAGCTTTTCGATAACTGCGGCAACATACTCCACTCGGCGGTTTTCATAATCAAGATAGTAGGCGTGTTCCCACACGTCAATAACCAGAAGCGGTTTTATCCCTTTGGATAAAGGTGATTCCGCATTAGCTGTCTTAGTGACCTCGAGCTTATCTCCATTCATTACTAGCCAAGCCCATCCGCTCCCAAATTGAGTCATTGCTGCAGTAGTCAGCTCCTTTTTACATGAATCCAAGTTGCCGAAAGAGCTCTCAATTTTCTGTTTCAAGACTACAGGAGGTTCCCCGCCTCCTTTGTGAGATAGACTGTTCCAGTAAAAAGTATGATTCCAGACTTGAGCGGCATTGTTGAAAATACCCACTTTATCAATTTGACCAGCTGTCATAGACATAATTTCTTGCAATGTCAAACCTGTAAGTTCTGTATCAGTTATCAGTTTATTCAGGTTATCAACATACGTTTTATGATGTTTGCCGTAGTGAACACCCAAGGTGCGTGCTGAGATCACAGGATCTAATGCATTTTCTGCGTAGGGCAGGGGTGGTAATATATGTGGCGCTCCTACGGGAGAATTTCTAGTTTTATCGTTGATCATTATTTTGACTCCTATGTTATAAGAAAGTAACTTACCTTATCTTTTTATTTATTAGAAAACACAATCGAGTTCCCCAGAAAAATATGAAACATTGACGATTGACAAGATTCCAATTAACTGAATACTCCGTTTCAGTTAATTAAATTGGATATAACATAATTTCTCAGGTAAAAAAATAAATATGCTTCCCATGTTTCTTAATGCTAAGTATATATTAAATACTTGTGTTTCATAAACTGACTCTTGGTCAGCTCAACTAAATTTTCTTACCACCTTCACTAAGAAGTGTGGACGCATGGTTTGTGTGGAAAAACAATTACGAATGGTTCAAATTAGAGTCTGGATATTGTGAGGAGTATCGTGACAATAGTTATCGTGATTGATCGATGATACTGATAAAGAGCTGAGTAAATTATAGTTCCCGCAGTGCTAATAAAGGCTTATCAGGATAGTATTGCATTTGATATCCTGCCCACAATCTGCTTGCAATTCGATAAGCAAGCGTGTTTGCATGCAGTTGTAGAGATTGGTTACCGAGCTCCTGAGTCGCTTGCTTAAAGAGTTTCAGCCACTGCTCAAACAACTCAGAACGAAGACCTGGTATAGCTAAATGTTTGGGCATGGGGGTCCCGCGAAAACGGCTGGTACCTAGCAGATTACCTGACCAGAAATCAGTCATTTGTAAAAAATGAGCCTCCCAATCAGCAACATGGGCTTCAAAAATCGGGCCCAATGAAGGGTCTTTCCTAGCTTTTGCATAAAAAGAGCGAACCAATTCGCTAATTTCTTCTTCTGTATATGTGAAGGAGGTTGGCGTAGAAATACTTGATTGTGGCATAGGTTGATTTAATTTTTTAGAAGAGATTGTCTTTTAAGTTCATTGATACCACTGTTTTTATCAACTGAAAGAAACGCAATATATACAGCTGCTGTTTCCTATTTTGGGTAATGTAATGCAGCTATCAATCATATTGCAACCTAAGTCGAGTGATACTATTTTCTTGATTGACTAGTTTATTGTTAGAGTATTTAGATATTGTTAGTTAATCAAAGTGCCGCTTCTACAGATTTCTCCGGCAGATGTTCGAGTGGATCCACTGGTTTCCCATTCTTGCGAATTTCAAAATGGAGCCTTACTAGTTTGCTGTCGGTATTTCCCATCTCCGCTATTTTTTGTCCTTTAGACACTATTTGTCCTTCCTTCACTAGAAGTTTGCTGTTATGAGCATAAGCACTAAGGTAGGCGCTATTATGCTTTATAATAATGAGTTGGCCGTAGCCGCGTAATCCAGTTCCACTGTAAACTACTTTACCTGCAGCGGAAGCCAGAACCGGTTGCCCTGTCTTGCCTGAAATATCCATGCCTTTAGTACTTTCCGAGAAATGGCTTGATACCATTCCTTCGGTTGGCCAGATCCATTCAATACGATCATTGTCATGGATAGTTTCCGTAGAAGTGGTGGGCACAGAGGTGCTATCTGGTTCAGCATGTTTTTCGCCTTCCGCATTTGCTATAGCTATCGGGAGTACATTTTCAGATTCCAGTAACTGTGATATAGCTTTTTCCGAATATGGTAGTTTCAATGCTTTAGGCTCAATTTTCAACATAACAACAGTAGAAGTAGGATCTTTATTTGATATTGAGGTGGTCCCTGGGAGAGTCTGTTTGACTACTGATGACGGTTCCGGATCAGGGAGCGCAAATACAGATGGTTTGGCCATTTGAGTAGGCGAGGACAGCCTAAGCTCTTGGCCGACATTTATGGCGCCAGGGTTCTTTATACTATTCCACTCTGCTAAATCTTTGTAATCAATACCATAGTTTTGCGCAATACTATAAAGAGTATCGCCCTTCTGTATAATATAAGACTTAGCGGCATCTATTGATTTACTTGCTGCAGGAGGAGCGCTTGGAGCGTGTCGAGTGGAGACGCAACCGACGAGTAGAAAGCAGAAAATAAACGGCAACAATAAAAAGGAGGGAAAAGGCCTTCTCTGGTAAGGAGTATGTTTGAAGTATTCAACAACCTTTGAGAAAGGGTCGTTGTTGAGCAATCCTTCTTGCTTCAATTCTATTTTTTTCATTCGCCATCTCTTATTCTGCATAGTTTAATCTTTTACGATGCCTGACAGTATCGGCACGAATCTTACTTCATCCAGAATAGTTTCGACGTAACCTTGTGAGTTGCGTTCAATTACGCACAGATACTGCTCCTGACTACCTTTTGGATAAACCATTCTACCACCGATCGCCAATTGGGCCAGTAATGTAGAAGGAACATGCGTGGTTGCGCCTGTCATAATAATACCATCGAATGGCGCAACTTCAGGTAGCCCATGGAGGCCATCTGCATGCTTCAACCGAACATTGTTAAGACGGAACTCTCGCAGACGGGCACGAGTTCGGTTGAGTAACGGCCCTATACGTTCGACTGAATAAACCTCATGTGCAAGTTGAGCCAAAATAGCTGTTTGATAGCCACAACCTGTACCAATTTCAAGAATTTTACCAAGATTCGAACCTGCACGCAGCAATTCACTCATGCGCGCAACAGTAAATGGACTTGAAATAGTTTGTCCAAAATTAATGGGGAGCGAGACATCATCGTAGGCACGACTTGCTAGAACCTCCTCGACAAAAATATGACGTGGAACAGAATTCATTGCTGTCAGCACCACTTCGTCCACAATATTTTGATTGCGTAAACGATCAATCATTCGTACGCGGGTACGCTGAGAAGTCATGCCGATGCCAGTATGGTCTATGCTCAAATTCAATGTCTCTTGAAATGTTGGATCTTCAACGTACAGAATATTCCCTATATACGCATGCTATTTTAGCCACTGCTTCACTGTTACTAGCTGTCTGTATTGAGTCAGATCAATTTGTAGTGGTGTGACTGATACTCGATTTAGTTGAATTGCGTGAAAATCTGTATCTTCACTTGCATCCTGAGCTGCGCCTGCTGCACCGACCCAGTA
>SPBV01000038.1 GCA_004525885.1 Nitrosomonadales bacterium | reverse complement strand
TTGTGCCATGCTTGATAGACTTAAACTTCGTTCAATAAACCAAGATATTTGCAGTGTAGTATTTCTACTTGTCTCTGCAAGTGGGGCATATCTGCATTGTTAACGATTACATCATTCGCCTGCTTCAGGCGCGCCTGGCGTGATATTTGTGTCGCCATTATGGCATGCACTTCTTGTTCGTTTAGCCCGCTACGTAAAATAGCACGAGCAACTTGGCATTCTTCATTGCAATCTACTACTAGTATGCGCTGGACTATTTCACGATAACTACCAGTTTCAAGTAGTAATGGCACAACTATTATTATGTAAGGAGAGAAAGCAATTGTAATAAGCCGGATCACCTCTATCCGAATAAGCGGATGGATAATTTCTTCAAGCTGTCGCTTGGAAGCGCTATTAGCGAATATCAGGCTACGCATTTTTTTTCTATCCAGCTCACCATCTGCAGTAATAAAATTATCACCAAAGGATTTTTGTATATTAGGGATAGCGACGCCCTGTGGTTGTGTAAGTTCGTGTGCGATGGTATCTGTATCAATAACACTCACGCCTACGGTAGTAAAGAATTTTGCAGTGCTAGTTTTTCCACTACCGATTCCTCCGGTTAATCCGATTACCAAAGACATGCGCTAAAGCAGACCAAGATACGTACGGTTAAGTTGGTTTCCCCAAAATAACGCGATAAGACCACCACCAACTAGATATGGTCCAAACGGAATAGGGGTATTGCGCCCATGCTTCGTTACAATAATCAGCCCGATTCCAATTACAGCACCCACCAAAGAAGAAAGTAGAATTACTAGTGGTAGCATTTTCCACCCAAACCATGCGCCAATCACAGATAGTAATTTGAAATCACCGTAACCCATGCCTTCCTTACCAGTGGCGAATTTGAAGCACCAGTAAACCGACCACAGGACAAGAAAACCAGAAACTGCACCGATGACCGCAGAACGGATATCGGTAAAACCATCTCCCAAATTGACCAATAGTCCAACCCACAGTAATGGAAGTGTTATGTCATCTGGAAGTAGCTGAGTGTCTAGATCAATGAATGCTAGTACAATCACTGACCAGACAAAAATTAAAGCGGCAAGGGCAGCAAACCCATATCCAAAATGCCAAGCAACGAAACCACTTATAATCCCTGTCAATGCTTCTATAATAGGATATCGTAGAGAAATAGAGGTATTGCACTGTGAGCAATGTCCCCTTAAAACCAGATAACTTATTATAGGGATATTTTCAAGTGCGGTTATTTTATGCCCACAATGGGTACATGCAGAACGAGGCTTAGCTATACTAAGCGACGGTAATATTTCTGCAGTTTCACCACGTAACTCAGCGCATTGCTGCTGCCATTCTCTTTCCATTATTTTCGGGAGTCGGAAAATGACCACGTTTAGAAAACTACCTACCATTAGGCCAATGGTAGTACACAACGAAACGAAGAATACTGGACTGGTTTGCAGTAGTGTAATAAATGACATAAGGGCTTCTGAGTTTCAGTAATGCAACAAGATTTCAGGGGGATATAACGTATCTTTCTGATTCCTGAAGTTAGCCGACAGCCTGACCCATTTTAAAGATTGGCAGATACATTGCAACCACCATGCCACCGATAAGAGTACCTAGTACCACCATAATAACCGGTTCCATCAGGCTAGAAATTGCCGCGACGGCATCATCTACTTCCGCCTCAAAGAAGTCAGCTACCTTGCTGAGCATAGAGTCTAGTGCTCCAGACTCTTCGCCAATAGCAACCATTTGAATCACCATACTAGGAAAAACATTCGTGTTTTCCATTGAATTTGCTAATGCGTTGCCAGTAGTAACTTCCAGCTGAATCTTTTTGGTGGCTTCAAAATAGACGTAGTTACCTGCCGCACCTGCTACCGAATCAAGTGCTTCCACTAGTGGAACACCTGCAGCAAACATAGTCGAGAGAGTGCGGGTCCAGCGCGCAATTGTTGCTTTACGGATCACTTCTCCAAAAATTGGCATCCTTAGCAGCAGTCGATCCATAACTCGCTGCATAGGAATGGAACGTTTCCATGCGAAGAAGAAACCGTAGAAACTGCCTCCTACTGTACCAAAAATTGCCCACCAGTATGCCACAAAGAAATCAGAGATCTGCATTACTACGAGTGTAGGAGTAGGAAGAGTTGCACCAAATCCTGAAAATAATTCTTTAAACGCAGGTATTACAAAAATCATGATCACCGCAGTAATACCAAAGGCAACTACAATAATTGAAATAGGGTAAAAGAGGGCTGATTTTATCTTTCCTTTAATGGCCAGAATCTTTTCCTTGTAGGTTGCCAGACGGTCTAGCAGGCTATCTAGAATACCAGCCGCTTCACCTGCACCTACCAGATTGCAGAATAGAGCATCGAAATATAGAGGATATTTTTGGAAGGAACCAGCTAAGCTATTACCCGTTTCAACTTCGGTTTTGATATCCATTAGTAGTTTGCCAACCGCACGATTACTATGCCCTTTTCCTACTATATCAAAAGCTTGAAGCAGTGGGACGCCTGATTTCAGCATGGTTGCAAGCTGACGGGTAAATAAGGTTATATCTTTCTCAGAGATAGAACCATTTGTCCTGACTTTCTTTATTTTCGTGGCGTTGATACCTTGACGCCGCAGCATAGAACTAACGACCACCGTGCCAGCGGCACGCATTTCACCTTTTACTATTTTTCCAGATTTGTCTTTACCTTCCCAAGAGAAACTTATTTCCTTGGCTTTTTTGCTTGCCGTTGCAGTCGCAGCTACCATAATGACTCCTTGGGATAATACTTTCTATGCAACATTGTTGAATGCCATATGACACCCTAAAATTTCTCTACCTTTATCCTCTTCTTTGTACCTATTCATTAAGCTGATTAGAGCACTTTGTGAGATTTCAATCGCAATAACGGTATTAACGGCATTTTTACAGAAAAGATTTAGAGTAAATTTAACAATATTAAGTGTGCTGTAACCAAATGTGTTTGAAGTCTTTTTCTTCTACTCAGACATTTCCGAAACGGGATAAATCTGAACCACTTTGATCACTCGATTCTGAGTCTGGATAATTTCCATTGGGTATCCGGCGATTTTTAGGCTTGTGCCAGCCTCGGGAATATCCTGAAAATGATCTAAAATCAATCCATTCAGAGTTTTTGGTCCGGCTAGTGGAAGATTTAGTCCAAGTTTCCGATTAAGATCACGCAATAGGCTGCTTCCTTCAACTATTATGCCGCCATCTTTCTGCTTTAAGAAAGCGCCTGCTTTTACTGGCGAATGGGTGGTGAAATCGCCGATGATCTCTTCGATAATGTCTTCCAGAGTTACTAGCCCCATCCACTCACCATATTCGTCCACAACCAAGCCGACCCGTTCGTGGTTTTCTTGGAATAGTTGTAACTGTGAGAATAGGGGTGTGCCGGATGGAATGAAGTATGGTTCGCGTATAATCTGTCCAAGTGATAATGCGGTAATTTGACCACCATTCATTTGGTTTAAGACTTTGCGAGCTGAGATTATTCCAGTTACATCATCCAGGGTTCCTCGATACACTGGTATGCGAGTGTGATGGCAAGTAAGCAATTGATTCTGTATTGTCTCATCTCCAGCTTCTAAGTTTATTGCTTCGATTTGTCCGCGTGGCACCATTACATCATCAACAGTAGTTGACTCTAGGTCAAACAGATTCAGTAATACGCTCTGGAGTTTTTTCCGGATAAAATATCCTTCCTCTAGAACCAGAGTTTTTAGTTCTTCTAGGCCAATTTTATGTGCAGTATTACTTTCTTTAGGTTTTATGCGCAGAATAAAAAGTAGCGCCTGAACAAATAGATTAACAAACCATACTACTGGGTAGAAAAGCTTCAATAATGGCGTTAACACGTAGCTTGAAAATAGTGCGATGCGTTCAGGATAGGTGGCAGCAATTACCTTTGGTGTAATCTCACTGAATACCAGAATAGCAAAGGTTACACATATCGTACCAGTGAGTATAGCAAGATCACTGCGACCAAAGTAAGTGGAAATAATTACTGTCACTAGTGTTGCAGCAGCAGCATTTAGCAAATTATTGCCAAGGAGAATTACTCCTAGCAGCCGGTCAGTATTTGCTAACAATTTAGTAGTTAGGCGGGCTCCATGATGTCCTTGTTTGACAAGAAATTTCAACCGGTATCGATTGATTGCCATCATGCTAGTTTCAGAGAGGGAAAAAAGTGCAGATAGGATCAACAAAAGAACTAGCGCAATCAGCAGTAAATATAGCGGCGTATCTTTCAAAAAATGCCTTTATCTTAATAAAAAAAATTCAGTATCGAAGGGGCAGAAGTTTTGTCAAAGATTCAAAGGGTCGTTGACATTCAAGCTTACTGCTATTGTTATCTCAATTCTTTGCGTCGGATTGATGTTAACGTTGTAGGATTACCTCCAATACAAATTTACTGCCAAGATAGGCCAGCAATAAGATGACAAATCCTATAAGCGTCCAGCGAATAGCGATGCGCCCACGCCAGCCGTATAATTGCCTGCCTGTTAGCAGAGCAGCAAATACACCCCAAGAAATGAAACCGAACAAGGTTTTGTGGGTGAACTTGACTGGTTGACCAAATACTTCTTCAGAAAATACTACGCCGCTGATGAGAGTTAGCGTGAGTAATATGAATCCCACCCATATGATACGGAATAATAGTTTTTCCATAGCCAGAATAGGTGGTAGATTTGTCAGTACTGATGGCATGGTAGGATGGTGCAGGCGTCGCTCCACAACCGCTATCAACAAGGCGTGTAGTGCAGCAATGGTAAGTAGACTATAAGCCAACATCGCGACTAGAATGTGTGCCTTGAATGCGGGGAGTTCAGTATTGGTTAAGGGGTGTAGTGAAGGAAATATAAATGGTAACAGTACTGCCACTGCCGCTACTGGCGCAATAAGGGTTTGTATAACTTCTAGGCGATAGAAGAAGCTGGACAGCCAGTAAACTAGGGCAGTGAGCCATACAATAGAAGAAACCGCATTAGCAATGCCAAAGCTCAGTCCAGCACCAGCAAATATGGATAGATATAGTGTATAGCTGTGTAATATAAGTGGTATGAGAATTGCGAAACTTTCCCACTTAGGAGCCACAATAGCGCCATCAATGGATTGTGCTGAAGTGTTCCATTTGGTGCGCCAGAAATACCAGCCAATCATTCCATAAAGCATGAAAGCAGCAAGATAAGCTAAAATACCAGACATTAATTTAACAGACTAAAACAGGAATGATGGATAGTTTACACCAATTTCTTATGAGAGGTATTTAGCATGTTCGACAATCTTACCAATCGGTTTTCTGGCATCATAAAATCTTTACGAGGTGAGGCAAGGCTGACTGAGGAAAATATACAGGTAGTGTTACGTGAAGTACGGATGGCACTACTAGAAGCTGATGTTGCTTTGCCAGTGGTCAAAGATTTTATAGCACGTGTGAAAGAAAAAGCTATTGGTCAAGAAGTAATAGGTAGTCTTTCTCCTGGACAAGCTCTAGTAGGTGTAGTGCATCAGGAGCTTATTACCATTATGGGTGGGGAGAGTGCCGAGATTAATCTTGCTACCGTACCTCCTGCTGTAATCCTTATGGCAGGATTGCAGGGTTCTGGTAAAACCACTAGTAGCGGTAAGCTTGCAAAATGGCTGATAGAGCAGAGAAAGAAAAAAGTGTTACTTGTTTCCTGTGACATATATCGTCCGGCTGCTGCTCATCAGCTGGAGTTGTTAGCCAGACAAGTTAAGGCAGATTTTTTCCCGATACAAGCAGGACAAAAACCACGAGAAATTGCTGTTGCCTCATTGGAGTTTGCTCAAAAGCATTATCATGATGTGATGATTATGGACACTGCTGGGCGTTTAGCAATAGACGAGCCCATGATGGCTGAAATCAGAGAATTAGAGGTTCTGCTCAAACCCATCGAAACTTTATTCGTGGTGGATGCGATGCAGGGTCAGGACGCGGTAAATATTGCCAAGACATTTGCCGATGCGTTGCCATTGACGGGGGTTATTCTTACTAAGCTAGACGGAGATTCTCGTGGAGGAGCAGCATTATCAGTACGACACGTCACCGGAAAACCGATTAAATTTGTTGGTGTGGCTGAAAAATTAACAGGGTTGGAAGCTTTTCATCCTGACCGAATGGCATCACGTATCCTTGGTATGGGTGATGTACTTGGTCTTATTGAGGAAGCTCAACGTGGCATAGATCAGGACGAGGCAGAGAAGCTAGCTAAGAAAATAAAATCAGGTAAAAAATTCGATTTAGATGATTTCAAAATGCAGTTTCAGCAAATGAAAAATATGGGAGGTATGAGTGCTTTATTGGACAAACTACCTGCACAATTAGGTCAGGCTGTACAAAATATAAAAATGGACGATAAGGACATAGGACGGACTGAAGGAATTATTAATTCTATGACACTACAGGAACGTATTAAACCAGAAATTCTTAAAGCATCTCGCAAGCGTCGTATTGCTTCTGGATCAGGTGTTTCAGTTCAGGAGGTAAACCGTTTACTGGCTCAATTTGAGCAGACTCAGAAAATGATGAAAAAGATGAATAAGGGCGGGATGTCGAAAATGATGCGCGGGCTAAAGGGAATGCTCCCTGGAATGCGATGAAACCAACATAGGAGATATAGCGGACTAAACGTTCGTTATTTTGCTGTAGGAGCTCTTTCGAGCCCTGTGATTTGCTGCCCCGATTTAATTTTTCTTGCTCTAAACCAACCGAGATTCATTTCAAGCGCATACTTAGCTGCGCTAGCTGCGCTATGTTTTGTTTTGGTACGAGGTGACATATCAATAATATTGAGTATCGTGCCGGTTCCATCAAGAAAGGCGATACTGAGCGGAATATAAGTATTAACCATCCACATGCTATGACGACCGGTTTCAGGAAACACAAACAGCATGCCGCTATCCTTATTCATCTCGTTGCGATACATTAACCCCTGAGTGCGGTATTTATGTGTGTAAGCAACTTCAGCAGAAAGAATATGACCAGAAACTTTGAGCTGGATAGTCGGCATTTCTGCTCTGACTGATACCGATAGAAGGGAAAGTAAAACAACTGGGAGTAAGCGCATAGTACGTTATTGCGTACCGGTACTTCCGAATCCTTCCTCTCCCCGGCTACTTTTCTCAAAATCGTCCACTACACTGAAATTAACCCGCACAACTGGCACTACTACAAGTTGTGCAATACGATCTAGAGGGGTTAGTAGAAAAGGTATTTGACTACGGTTCCAGCAGGAGACGAGTATTTGCCCCTGATAGTCTGAATCGATCAGTCCTACTAAGTTTCCCAGTACAATCCCATGCTTGTGACCTAGTCCAGAACGCGGCAGAATCATAGCTGTGAGGCTTGGGTTAGCAAGATGAATAGCAATTCCAGTCGGGACAAGATTGACTTCTCCTGGTTGTATAGTTATTGGATTGTCAATGCAAGCTCGTAAATCTAGTCCAGCTGAGCCAGAAGTTGCATATGTTGGGTGTTGATCATGCAAGCGCGAATCAATAATCTTTATTTCAATTTTTTCCATAATATTAGTTTTTTATTTTTTATACAGTAGTGAAATGTGCTTAATTATATGCCTTGCTTGTACTATTTTTAGTGCCTTAGATAGGGGGTGCTTACCCTTATCATCGAGCAGGATCAGTGCGCTTTCGTCAGAACTAATAGCATCTGGGACTAGATTAGCAACAAGCAGCGGTATTTTTTTCTTGCGTCGCTTAGCCTCTGCGTTTTTTTCTAGATTTTCTGTTTCCGCTGCAAAACCTACACAAAATGGGGGTTTAGGTAGCCCTGCTACGTACTCAAGAATATCAGGGTTGGGAGTGAGGTTTAGTGATATGTTACCGTTAATTCTTTTAATTTTCTGGTTACTAATTTTAGAGGGAAGGAAGTCTGCAACCGCTGCAACGCTTATAAAAATATCAGCACTAGAAATATTTTTTTTCACAGCTGCAAGCATATCTTGAGCACTTATTACGTTGATTAAAGTAGCTCCAAAAGGAGCTTTCAGGCATACTGGGCCAGAGATGAGGGTAACCTTTGCCCCCGCTTCCAGTGCGGCGTTAGCGACCGCATAACCCATTTTGCCGGAACTTAAATTAGTGATGCCACGAATTGCGTCGATGGCCTCGTATGTCGGTCCAGCCGTGATGACAGCATGTTTGTTTTGTAATAGTTTTGGTTTAAAAAATTTTTGTATCTCTTTAACCAGTTCCTGAGCTTCAAGCATGCGCCCCATACCAGTTTCTCCACAAGCCTGAGCGCCATCAACTGGACCAAATATTGTCACCCCGTCACGTTGTAAGATAGCCAAGTTGCGTTGTGTTGCAGGGCTCTCCCACATTTGCCAATTCATTGCAGGGGCAATAAATAAAGGACAGTTACGTGCTAAACATAGTGTCGATAGGAGATCATTTGCAAAACCATTTGCAAGCTTAGCTATAAAGTCTGCGCTAGCGGGTGCAATCAGGATAGCGTCTACATCACGAGAAATATTTATATGTGCCATATTATTGGCAATACGGTTGTCCCATAGATCCGTGAATACTATTTTTCCGGTTAATGCCTGTAATGTGGCTGGGCCAATAAATCGGCACGCAGATTCGGTCATTACTGTCTGTACATCTACGTTTTCCTGCACCAAAAGGCGCGCGACCTCTGCTGTCTTGTACGCGGCAATTCCGCCAGTTATCCCTAATAGCAGACGCTTATTAGTGTGGAGTAAAGATAATTTTGTCATAGATATTATATTTAAGTCATTTTGTAAGTGAACAAAAGTTTAGCCTATAAATGTCATTATATTTAAGGGAGAAAACATCTTTTTCGATTTGATCCTATCTTTAATTTTACAATTCATAACTCATGTTACACGTTAAATTATTGGTATGTATTCATTTGTGACAGGAGATGTCTCATTGATAATAATACCAACTTTGGTAAGAAATCAGTATATAATGCGTCCTTTTAAGAATTCTGGAGTATGTTGTTATGTCACGAGTATGTGAAGTCACTGGCAAGAAACCTATGTCTGGCCACCATGTTTCCCATGCCAACAACAAAACGAAGCGTCGTTTTCTTCCCAATTTGCAACATCGCAAATTTTGGGTTGAGAGCGAGAAACGCTGGGTTAACTTGCGCTTATCCAACGCTGCGCTACGAACTATAGACAAAAATGGCATCGATGCGGTTCTGGCAAAGATGCGTGCTCGCGGTAATAGTGTCTAGGATATCGAAATAAACTTCAGAACTTAAAAATTTAGGGATTACATCATGCGTGAGAAAATAAAACTTGAATCTTCAGCTGGAACTGGACATTTTTATACAACTACCAAGAATAAACGGATTACTCCAGAAAAGTTAGAAATTTCGAAATATGATCCGGTAGTGCGTAAGCATGTTAAATATAAGGAAACCAAGCTCAAGTAGTATTTTTTCAGAGAAAAATAGAGAAAGTATAAGGTGCAAATAAAAACACGCTATAAGCGGGTTTTTTTATTACATCGAAACAGTATAGTTATTTATCTATTTAACTTTGTTGTGTCACGGCGGTCATTATGCGTAGCAGCGTAGTCTGCGGGAAAAATTTTCCAGTACTTCGATACCACTTTCCTCCGCGCGGTGACACCAATCCTCCAATTGCTTTACCAGCTCATCCTTAGATGCTGTGGAACGTTGCCACACTGATACAAGCTCTTCACGCATGGTATATACTTTATCTAGCGCTCTGGTTTTGCTAAGCACCAAGTTTAGCTTAGTACGCTCATGTTCCTGTAGTGTTTTAGAATCAGCTAGAACCCAGCGTTTAATGGTGGAGCTGTCCACATCGTGATGAATTGCCACCTCTCTCAAATGATCCATTTCTTTGGCAAAAGTTTGCTTAAGGGAATAAGCGTATTTTGCTAGCACTTCGTAACGATGCGAAATAACGGCATGTAGCGTGTCATGATCGCACCTAGTTTTCGTCATATTAAAGCGTAATTTAGGTGCTGTTTTTTTCACTTTCGCAAGACCTATCGACTTCAGAATACATATATACATCCAGCCGATGTCGAACTCATACCACTTGTTGGATAAGCGTGCAGAAGTTGCGTAAGCATGGTGATTGTTATGTAGCTCCTCACCACCAATAAGAATACCCCAGGGGATAATATTGCGGCTTGCGTCTTCTGCTTGGAAGTTGCGATAACCCCAATAGTGCCCGACACCATTAATAATCCCAGCGGCCATGAATGGCGACCAAGCCATTTGCACTGCCCATATAGTGAGCCCAATTGGGCCGAATAGAACAAGATCAATGATCAGCATCAAAGCGACGCCTTTAACACTATGTTTAGTGTAAATTTCCCGCTCCATCCAGTCGTCAGGGTTGCCATGGCCATATCTTTCCATGGTTTCTAAATTTTTAGCTTCTTTACGGTAAAGCTCTGATCCTTCCTTTATCACTTTTCCTATACTAAGAATTTGAGGACTATGAGGATCATCAATAGTTTCGCATTTAGCATGATGTTTGCGGTGAATCGCCGTCCATTCTTTGGTGACCATGCCTGTAGTAAGCCATAGCCAGAAACGAAAGAAATGGCTAGGTATGGCATGTAACTCTAGTGCCCGATGGGCCTGATGGCGGTGAAGAAATATAGTAATACTAGCAATCGTGATATGGGTGGTAACCAAGGTAAATATAATATAACCCCACCAAGGTAAATCAATAAAACCAGATATCATATGGGTATAGTCCATTAGCAAAAATTTCCCGAAAGTAGTGATGTTCTATTTTAAAGCGAAATGGGTGTTTATTCAAGAATTATACGGCATATTTGTGTTGAACTTTAGGTGAAAGGCACTCTAGTTCTGGTTAATGTGTGAAGGATGATGAGGCCACCTAATTTCTGCCACCTGCAATATTTTTCTCCCATTGACGTAAAGGCATAATTTTGATTTTAA
>SPBV01000312.1 GCA_004525885.1 Nitrosomonadales bacterium | reverse complement strand
ATTTCATTCGGGAATAGCCATGCTTCCGGTGGCGTTCACGGCACTTATCGTACTGAGCATGGCGGCCTTGGTGAAATTGATTTGGTAGGTTATCTGGCGCGTGGAGACGCACGTTTTGTGGGGCATTATCTGCCGATTTTGGACAAGTTTCCTCATGAATGGCTTAGAAAATCGATAGTTTCTGGAGAATTAAGTGATGTGAAACTGCGTCTCAAGGGGCGCTTGGCTTCTTTTCCTTTCAAAAACAATGAACGTGGTATTTTTCAGGTAAGTATGAATGCAACGAAAGGGGTGCTAGATTATGTTCCGGGCTGGCCAAAGATAGAAAATATATCAGCAAATCTATTATTTCAGGGCAGCTCTATGGAAATTAATGCTTCACAAGCCACTATGTCTGGTACCAGATTAAGCAAAGTTAAAGTGCAGATTGCTGACATGATGGCATCTGATATTAGGCTACAAATTAATGGCGTAGCTTCAGGGGCTACCAAGCAGTTCATCAAATTTTCTGATAAGCACGTAGTAGATATCTTTGCTCCTGACTTTATGGATAATATAAATGTTATTGGAAACGGGGAGTTACTGCTAGATTTGTCCATTCCCTTGCCATATTCTGATGACATTAAGGTGGCTGGTAGTTATCAGTTTAATAATAACCGGGTCGATCCTGGTTTACACGTACCAAACTTAGAGAAGGTAAACGGTACTCTGATATTCACCGAATCTAATATTGATACAGAAAAAATTAGAGCTCAGGTACTCGGAGGGCCGGTAACAATCAATTCTACTGTTTCACAAGGCGGTGGCATTAAGCTGACAGCAGTTGGTGAAATAAATCTTGATAACCTGCTTCAACTTAATCAGGGTAGACCTACTGAGGCTACACAGTTTTGGACAAAGTATATACGTGGAAGTACTGATTGGCGTGCGGTTGTTCAAATTCACGACAAGATTGGTAACAAGTCAGCAAATGTATCGATTGAGTCATCGTTACGGGGAATTACTTCATATTTTCCTGAGCCTTTTTCCAAAATTTCTACTGATGTGGTTCCGCTACAATTGGAGAGAAATGCTGTAGACCTACAGCAGAATATGTTGAACATAAACTATGGCAAACTAGTAGCAGCAAAAATCGTATTTTCCCGGGATGACTCCGGAAATTATTATACAAATCGAGGTTTTTTTGGGTTAGGAATAGTGCCTTCCAAATTACCTGAGACAGGCCTGCTGTTAATTGGAGAATTACCGAAGCTGCAGTTGGATAAATGGCGAGGTGTATTCAATCAATTCAATTCTTTTAAGAAGCCTAGTGAAAAAAATGAGATTTATTTGGGCCCAACAAAAGTCAACTTACATATTGACGTACTCGATTTTCTTGGTAGGCGTTTTAATGATTTAGCATTAAATGCCAACATGAGTGGCAGAGAATGGTACTCTACTATTCTAAGTAAGGAAATTGACGGCAAGGTCAACTGGCATATGCAAAATCAGGGCAAAGTGTTTGCACGATTGAAAAAGTTAACTGTGCCTGCTGTTTACCCAGTCGAACCGACTATAGTAAAGCAACAGCAACATCAGGAAAAGAGCTTGCCTGCACTTGACGTAATAGTAGATAAACTTAGCATTAGCGAGAAAAAACTTGGCAAGCTTGAATTGATTGCAAGCCAGCAAGAGCAGGACTGGAGAATTGAGAAACTATATATTATTAATCAAGACAGTTCGCTTGTAGCGGATGGAATATGGCAAAATCGTTCTGTTTCTCCTCGTATTAAGATGAATATCAAACTAGAAGCAAATAATCTTGAAAATTTTTTAACGCGCCTTGGTTACCCTGATCGAATTAAACGTGGCAGAGGAAAACTTGAAGGCGACTTATCGTGGTTAGGGGTACCCCAATCTATCGATTATAAAACTCTATCTGGTAAATTTAAGGTGCAAGCCAGGCACGGGCAATTTCCAAAATTTGAGTTGGGTATTGGTAAACTATTTGGTATCTTTGATCTAAAAGCTTTGCCACGGAGAGTAATATTAGATTTTCGGGATGTCTTCGCTGATGGGTTCGGTTTTGACAAAATTTCCGGCAGTGCTGATATCACACGTGGCACAGTGAACACTGATGACCTCAGGATCGAGGGGCCTGCGGCGGATGTTGTAATGGATGGGAAAGTAAATTTGTCCTCGGAAACCTATGGGCTTCATTTTATGGTTACTCCTTCATTGGGATTGGCAACCCCCGTTGTTGACATCGCAACCATAATTGTTAAT
>SPBV01000061.1 GCA_004525885.1 Nitrosomonadales bacterium | reverse complement strand
TTTAAATACAATTAATAAAGAATTAGGATCACCATGATAAAAAGTATAGTTATCACTCTACTGATGATGGAGTTGCTTAGCGAGACAGCTGTAGTGTCTAAAGTACCTACCACCATCATGCCAGCAGCAGTAGAGTTTAAAGTACCTACCATGCCTTACAACGGGCAAGGTCAGTGTCTTACTGCAGGCAGGGAGGTAATAGAGTGCTAGCAATAGCACCAATAAGCAAGGGGGCTTAGCGAAAAATCTAGATCCATTTTTTTACATAGGAGACTAGTGGGACACTCAGAGACAGATAACTGCAACAGTCCTTTCCACTGTCTACACTCTAATAACCTTACTCTGAATACCACAACACCCATCTCCACTATGGCGCATATATTCGCACCAATAGTAGAATCCATTCCCACCACATATATATTAGCTGCAATTAAACCGATACCATTTCCCACTACAGAACCACTGGCTCCACCAAACATGCTATTTGTCCACACCATAATGGTGTTCATTATTTCCAACATAAGAACACTTAAAACCCTTATTTTTGGCAAAATATCCTTTCTTAAAAGAAAATATTTTAGCCAAAATTGGATTATGAAAGATAAGCAAGTACTACGTTGATAAAGGGGGATTAGGTTAATCCAAGACTAGGTGTACCCCCCTCTTTCAAAATCTCAGTCTATAAAGACGAGTTTAATCTAGTGTTCAAAATTAGTTTGGGTATATAGTGGCGTAACGGCATGAACCCATATCAAAAAGAAATTGGTTCGTTTTGAACAAAACGGAGAGTAACGGAATGACCAGTAAAATCAAAATGACGTTTGCATTAGCATTTCTATTTATAGCTGCCTTTAACGTTTTTTATGAATTTGGTATATAAATAATACCCCTAATGCGCACAACTCATATTGTATTTTCTTACATTACTATCTGGGGTGGATTATGGATTGTATATCTAGCGAAAAGAAAGACAAATAATTCGCTTTAAGTCTCATTATTATTGAAAGAAGGGGCAATAACAGGAGTTGAAACACATAAAGCTATTTTGTGGTGCTATTAGCTGTTGTGAGCAGCAATGCGATAGCAAAGTGCAGCACGAGAAGCACCTCGGAGGCACGATATAACTCATTTAGATTACTGGAACCATTCGAATAGCACAGTGGAAGTATTTATTAATTCCGAACATCATGCTGCTTAATTAACTGACACGCAATGAGATATGGAAGAAAGAAACTACGGGACATTCGTGGGGCAAAAAATAGAAGAGAATGGCCTTATCAACGCAGGCTCAAGAAGGAATAAGTGTAAATTTCACGGTGGCATGAATACTGGGGCTAGAGCACCAGAAGACAATGAACGATCTATTGCGGCTTTAAGGGATGGTTGGGCTAAAGGCGAACTAAGGTTATACAGTAAGTTTCTACTTCATAGCCCGCACGCAACAGGCGCAAAGTAAACATAATAAGATGGTATGCCATATCTAGCGCATTGCCTCGCATTTCCTTTTACTAAGCTGAATATCTTCTTTGTGCCAAAAGCGGACGCTCAATTTTCTGAGCGCGCACATATTGACTTGGCACGCAGCCGTATTCAACAAATCATTACTGAAAGGAGCTGAATACTTTTTTCATCAAATCACTACCACTTGCCAGCGGATTTGCACGAATACGTTTTTCTTCAGCAGCAATCATCTTGAATAAGCCATCAACTGCTTTGTTGGTTACGTAACCGTCAATATCCGTCAAGTCGTTGCCGCCGAGCATTGATACCATAGGGCCTGCCTGTCCAATCATTTGTTTATAAGCCTTCGCTACGCCTGCAGCATCTGTCGCCCGTTTAACCATGGGCTTAAACTTCTCAGCGAATTTCGTGCCACCCGTTTTGCGAAAATACTGCGTCGCTGAATCATCCGCACCACTGAGAATCTTCTCAGCATCCTCAATAGACATGTCACGAATTGAATCAGAAAAAATAGTTGCCGCTTCCGGCACTGCACTTTCAGCAGCGCGGTTCATTGTGGTAACAAATTCATCTACGTATTTTTTACCTCCGAATTTACGTGCCAGACCGGCAATTTTTTTAACTTTTTCTGGAAGGGGAATTTTCACCAGATCATTAGCTAAAAAACCATCCGTTTTGCCGAGACTATTAATTGCTGATTCGGCACCCTGCGCCAGCGCCTCCTTGAGGCCTCCGGCCATTTCAGTTTGACTTAAAGCGGAAACAGCACTACTGCTGCTATCTTTACTACCCAGTACACCGTCTAACCCGCCCTGCAACGTATCTTGCCAACCGGCTTGCACTGAAGAACCGCTTGCAGATAATATTGAAACGAATAGTACAATTTTCTTATTCATTCTACTTCCTCACGTTTTTAAGGTTGGACTGCCGCTTAGTCCAGCACAGGCTGGGCTAAATTTATGGCTTCCACCTTTAAATGAAACGATGCTTATTTATACCTCTACTACTGTGGCATCAGGAGCATTCTTCTTTACTGACTCTATTCCATTGTCCCTAGCTGCTGTACTTTCATATGATTCACTAGTTCCAATAACTTGGCTATTCGTAGATTTAAGATTAAACCTGTGCTTTCCAGAGCTAGTTTCCTTACGCTCATAGTTAGAGTCATTTGGCGCATTTCTCTTTACTGACTCTATACCATTTGTACAGCCAGCTTTTGCTTTGTATCCTTCGCTTGCAAGAATGGCTTGACCATTAGAAGCTTTCAGCCGAAATCTAAACTCTCCAGCTTTATCTGTGTATATCTCGAATTTGCCAGCCATGTCAGCCTCCTTTTATTTATAGTTTTTAAGATTACTTCATTGCTTTGCTTTTAGTACATCTCTTATTTCAGTAAGCAATATTTCTTCTTTTGATAATTCTGGTGGGGGTGGCGTGACTTCAGCTTCTTTCTTCTTTAGTGAATTAATTGCTTTGACCACCATAAATATCGAGAAGGCTATGATTACAAAATCAAGCATGGTTTGTATAAACTTACCATAAGAAATAGATACGGCAGCGACATCACCTGATGCTTCCTTCAAAGTGAAGGCAAGTTTGCTAAAATCTACTCCACCAATTAATAGACCAATTGGCGGCATGATTACATCACTCACAAATGAAGAAACAATCTTACCAAATGCAGCCCCAATGACAATACCCACTGCCATATCAACCGCATTTCCTTTTATAGCAAACTCTTTAAATTCAGACATCATGCTCATGATTCTCTCCTTTTTAGAAAGAAAATACTCTGAAACGGTAATAAAGCAGCATTAGTTCTGCTGAGAATAATTATGTCTTATTTCTTTAACAAAGGAAAGAATGTGTTATTTGTACTTATTTTTCAAGTTAGAGTCGGCTATTAAAGTAACAACCCCAAGAAACAAGCGTAAGAAATTTTGTGCGTTAGCTTGGATAATTTTGAACATGCTACCCCTTTGCAAGTCAAGAACCGGGAAACCGATGAAACTGATTATAAGGTATGTCGAATGTCTGCTTTGTACCAAAGGCTGGCATTCGGACAGGAAGGATATCAACCCAAATAATTAGTAGAATTTCTGACTTAACTTACTCTATGGCTAGGCTAATCCAAAGATGATGCATTTTTACTAGTCTGCTTCCTTTAGTAGTAATGATTGGCTACAGAACCGGAAAGCACTGAGCTAAAACAGGCGATACTCTATTATACCCGTTCACGTATAGTTGAACCGAGCGAACTTCTTTCTAAAAAACCGCGTCAAAGAATTATTCATTATGCGAACGCTTCCAATGCAATCTGCTTTGCCCGGCTAAAATCATTCTTGCCACTTCCGAGTTTCGGAATCGCCTTTACATTGATTAATTCTGCAGGTCTCATCAACGGGTTGAGCCCCGACTGTTCTATAAGCCCATTCATTTCATCATGGTCGATGTCACCGGCAATCAGGAGAATCACTTTTTCTCCTTTCTTGCCATCTGGGAGTGCCGTGGTGAGCACCTCAATATCTTTCGGCAGCAATTTACCTATAGCGCTCTCAATAGCACCGAGGCTGATCATCTCACCACCGATTTTCGCAAAGCGTGAGTAACGATCAACAATGGTAAGGAACCCGTCCTGGTCGAGATGGCCCTTGTCACCGGTTTTGTACCAGCGCTTGTCATCCAGCTGGACGATCACATCAGCAGTTTTCTCAGGGGCATTGAGATAGCCCAGCATGACCTGAGGGC
This sequence comes from Nitrosomonadales bacterium, assembly GCA_004525885.1. GTDB lineage: Bacteria > Pseudomonadota > Gammaproteobacteria > Burkholderiales > Nitrosomonadaceae > BJGV01. The sequence goes on along the minus strand of SPBV01000061.1, from coordinate 5,144 downwards.
CACCGAACAAAATCAGACCATCCTCTCCGGTGGGTAGCGTCTCTAGCGTGTCAGGATCAACAATACGGAAACTTCCACCGGGCAAGGGCATACCGACCGTTCCTAGCTTGTTCCCTTGCTGGACCTTCCAGTTCTCTTGATCGATCTGGTCTGGGATGTTGCAGCTGGCGACCGGTGTGGTTTCCGTGGTGCCGTAGCCTTCGTAGATATCCTTGTTGAATTTAAGCTTGAAGGCATCCCGTACATCTGGGTTTAGTTTTTCGGCACCGGTCACCACAACCCGCAGTGAATCCAGCATCAGTGGGTGAATACGTCGGTTCTGGTTAAACAACCGCAGAAAGGTGGAAGTACTAAAATACATGGTGGCCTGATGTTTGGCGATGGCCTTTGCAATCGTCAAGACTTCTCTTGGGTCCGGATGGAAGATCACCGGGATACCCTCAACCATGGGCATGAGTCCCGCTATTGTGAGACCGAAGGCATGGAACAGGGGTAGGGTCGACATGATGGTAACTTCCTCGTGCACGTCGCAAACATCCGATACCTGGCGGATATTGGCCATGATGTTACGGTGACTGAGGATGACTCCCTTGGGTTTCCCTTCACTGCCGCTTGAGAAAAGAATGGCGGCAGGATGATCGATGCCAGAGCGTCGGCCGAACAGTGCATAGAGCACCCTTGCAGGGAACATTTTCGTCAAGATCAGAAGTGAAAGCTTGGTGAACGTGCCAATTTCCTCTTTTAGATCTTCAAGATAAATTACATGGACTCGGGTCAGGAGTTCAGTCAAGTCGACGCCACGCTGTTCCAGTTTCTTGATAAAGCGTCTGGATGAATAGAGGCTGCTAATCTCTGCATTTTCCACCGCGGCAATCAGTGATTGCAGACTGGCCGTGTAGTTTAGGTTGACCACAGTCTTGTTTAACAACAATACCGCCATATTGGTGATGATACCGGGACTGCTGGTTGGCAGGAGCAGGCCGATATTCTGCTCCTGACTGCGTCTGCGGATCAGGCGGGAGAATGCAATAACGGCGATTAAAGCTTTATAGCCTGAGAGCATAGTCGTTGCACTGGCATCTGCAAGGCAGAGCTCATTGCCGTGTCGTTTTGCACTCCGTAACCACGCTAAAGGAATTGGATCTAGGGTTTCCGTATATTGTTCCCAAGCATCGATCGATAGTTCGAGCACACGTCTTTTCAGTTCGCAGGCTGGCGTGTCCATAGGCAGGGGTTTGCCGAAGGCCACGATAACGTCCCCACGCAGGCTGGTGTTGCGTATCTCCTGCAGCTTTTCGCTTGAGTGTGAGAAGCGACCACCCCAGAGGCCACGTAAATAAAACGGCAGGATAATGCCATCCACCCCTTCGATGGTGCGCTCATACCCGTGTTTGAATTCACCTAGTTGGCCACTGCGGCTGATTACCCCTTCCGGGAATAGACAAACAACTTCACCTGCGCGCAGCAATTCGTTGATCTGTTGCAGCGCCTCTCTACTCTGGTCAACGGCAATCGGGATCACCTTGAAGAAATCCATGAACCATTTCAGATACCAGCGTTGATAGATTGCCTGTTGCATCACAAACCGTACTGGCCGGGGGCAGGCGATCTGAATCATTGCCCAGTCGAGCCAGCTGACGTGATTGCCCAGCATCAGGACACCACCGGTGCCGGGTAGGTTTTTAAACCCAAGTACTTTGATGTGATAGGCACTGGAAAATACCCGTGCAATGACATAACGCACTAGTGACTGCGGTAGTTGGTAAACTGTATAGAGGGCGCCTGCCATTGCAGTTACCGTCAATAGATTAAATAGGCCAATACTGCTGACGCCGAAGACGGCAAACAAAACAGTCAATCCCAGAAATCCTAGCATGACCACGTTTTGCACCCAGTTGTTGCCCGCCAGCACAGTTCCCAGTTGATCATCCCTGGCATGGAACTGGATCAGCGCGTTGAGTGGCACGATGAACATCCCGCCACTGGCACCCAGCAACAGGAAATCGATGGCCAACAGGACCGGTGAGTTAAGTTGTGGCATGAAAAAAATCGAGGCAACGATACCCAGTGAACCCAGCGGCACGAGGCCCGTTTCAATGTGATGCTTTGAGGACTGTCCGGCCAGCAGAGAGCCAATAATGATGCCGAACCCCGAACAGGCCAGCATTCCTTGAATGACAGCGGCATTATTCACTCCCAGCGTTTCCTTAGCAAAGGCAGGGAAGGTGGCCAATACAACTTGGGAGATTCCCCAGAACACGGACAAACCAACGATCGAAAGCCAGATGGTTCTGTTTGTCAGGATCTTGTTTAAATTGTCCCGCAGGTAGAGGCCCTTACTGTACTGTTTTAAGTCAAAGTGTTGCTCGGTCGCTGTTGCCTCGCGGGCTGGCAGTCGCATGGCAAATATAAATTCCAGTGATGCACAAATCACCAAAATCCAGCCAAGCGGGGCAAAAGCTTGCAACAATTGCGACTCGTTTCCATAACTCACTCCGGCCAGTATCCGTTCAAAAAATACCGAAAAGGCTAAGATGCCAAACAGGATGGCCACAATAGTGACGGCCTGTACGACTGCATTGGTGGCGGCAAGTTGTTCCTTACCTGTAAGTTCCTTGATGTACCCGTACTTTGCTGGCGAGTAAAGGGCGCTTTGTGTCGCCAGCAGAAAGGTCATGGCGAAGGAAAAGTGGAACCAGCCAAGATAGTACGAGAGAGTGATCAATAGTGTCAGACCGACGGCAACAGCTGCACTTACTTTCATAATCATGGGCTTCTGATATTTGTCGGAAAGAAAGCCTGCTGGGGAGAAGAGTAGTATGAATGGCAGCAAAATCAGGCTGTTCACGATGGCCGTTAGGATGATCTGGGTCTGACCATCATAGACCTTGAAGACTGTATTCTGGATAAGGATCTTGTGTCCCAGATCGACAAAGGCGTTCAGGAAAATAATCAAGATGAATGGGATGAAACCCGTTAGTTTGAATAATTTGTCCATGGATGATGGCAGCCTGTGTTGTTTTCGTTGAAGTAGATTATGCTACCTGTTCAAGGTTTCCCGTAAGGCATCATTGCACAGATAGGTTGTCGGTAAGAACCAGGATACAGATCCCATACACACCAAAGTGCTAGTGTTTCTTTTTATCTAGTTGCGTGTTTGCTGGCTTGATTACCACAGCGCAGTATGAAAAAAATGGCTTGTTATTTTCTTCTATTATATATAAGTCTAAGAACCATTAACTTGATGATAAACAGACGACTTCATCTAATGAATAGGAGTTAAAAATATCCTTACTGAGATTCGGGCCGTTAGGCCGCTCATTTGCTTATCATCTCGAACTACCGCGATAGTTCAAAGTAACAGATCCGTTAACCATAAGTGTTTTTTGATAGCGAATATATCGTTGTTTCCACTTTCTATTATATGTCGTATCGATATTTCTCCATGTTACCAATGTGGTCAAGAATAATTATAAAGGTTGAGCATACATATTATCCATACTCCAAAAAAACAAATAACCAAATAAACAGAAAACCGCGAACATCCATTTTGGATCAAAAACAATCATTTGCAGATTTTATTTCTAGAAATTTTTTCCGCCAAAATTAGGAAGAAGAAAGAGAGGTGGGTTCCACATTGATAAGGGGTAGCTTAATCAAAGACTAGCTGTGCCCCCCCATAGTATATAGAGGCAGACTTACTCTAGTGTTTAAAATTAGCATGAGGTATATCACGGTGTAAAACCATGAAGGAGGCAATGGCAAGCAGTGTATTTGAGGGCGAGCGGATGATTTCAAAATTAATAACCTCTATTTGGATAGTTCTTTCTGGTATTTCACGCTGGGGCGACGTACCAATTGTGTTTGCTAGTTATGTAATCGGTGGCTCCCTATTTATTTTGGCGTTTACTTGGACAATTGGCTGGATTGTTCGTGGCTTCAATGGTATTCCAAAAGGACAGGATAAAAAAAGAATGAATCTGACAACCTAACGGTATTACTTTGTCTGGATAACAAGATGGGTTTATGGATGAATAGAATTGCAATGCATAAAGTTATTTTGATGATACTGCTGGCTGCTGTAAGTAGTAACGTGATGGCGGAGTGAGCTACTGTTGGCAGTAATGATTATGAGTTTGGCAACGAATATGTTGTGGGTAACAGCTTGTTTTCTTGTGATGGGAAACGGTTAGCTATGACATTGATACTGGTACCATGCGAAGTAATCTCCGCAGGAATCAATCCGGAAGCTATCTGATAGAACTCCGTTGGGCTTCCCTTCGCCCATTCTGCAAGGGCGCATGATCACCAATATCTTCATAAACAAAGCTGATTGCTTCCTTGAATGCAGCGGTAATCTTGTTTGGGGTGCCCTATCTGTCTACCCCTGTATTTTGTCCTTGTGCCATTGTTGCTTCCTCCATTATCTACATGCGTCTATTATAGATTGTCAGGATAATAGGAGCTAACGAAAAGACATCTTATCTTTCATCGCGCCATCAAAAATGTCTCAGTAAGGTAGCTCTCTTATTTAAAATCAGACTAGATATTCTTCGCCATCGTCTTTCGCCAAATTGAAGAAAGAAAAGAGAGGTTCTATCTATTTCCCTTTAGGCCTGATAGTAAGAACAGCACAGGGGGCGTGTCTGACAACTAGCTCTGCAACACTTCCGAGAGTAAATCGTTTCCATCCCATATGACCATGTGTTCCAAGGACGATCAGATCAGCACTGAGCTCTTCTGCAACGCGAATGATCTCATGACCGGGGTCGCCTTCGGAAAAGATAGTCTCAACTTTTAGCCCAAAAGATTTTGCTAGCTCTTTAAGGGTATCTCTTCCTTGTTGTCTGGCTTCTTCAATGCCCGCAACGACCTCGTCAATTGCTAAGTAATCGTGCGACGGAATATTCCACTTAGTTTTAGCAAATACGTGCAAAGCTTTGAGTTCCGCATTGTGAGTTTGAGCCAATAGTAGTGCAGAGTTACTAGCTTCTTTGGAAGCGTCCGAAAAGTCGGTAGCCAGGATAATTTTTTTGATGGAAGCTTCCATTGGTGTTTTCCTTGTTTACGTCAGGCTCTTGTTAATGATAATCACAGACGAGTTAGTCCACAAGTATTAATGGGTACTAGAAACTCGTTCAGCT
>SPBV01000033.1 GCA_004525885.1 Nitrosomonadales bacterium | reverse complement strand
TTGTTATCGTTTGATAGGGCGGTATCTTTAATTTCTTTGGAGCTGGGTTGGATTAAGGGTGAAAATAATGTATCTTTACTTACTTGTAACAATGGAGAAATAAATAGTTTTTCTGGTCAGAAATGGCCTCAGCTACTGGTTGGAGGGTGGCATTCAGCAGGCGAATACTTTAGTCTTGACTATGGCAGCAATAATAACAAGGTCAATTCAAATGGAATTATCTCTAAACACTGGTTGGTTGATACAATCCCAATCTATATAATTTCTTCAGCAACAATAGTAATCAAAATTATGAGTTCAACAATTTCAAGCTTCAGAGTGTAGCCGTTTCAACTAAAAATATAATGGTTAGAGCCAAGAAGCTTGCTGAAAGCAGGTTATTTCGGGCAAATGATGCCAACAGTAGCAACCTATAGATTTCTTATTTTAATTACGAACTCAGTTAGCCAAATAAGATTTTATTATTCTTGTTGATTAATAAGCTATATTAACTCGCTTAGTTGACAAGCAAAGAACCCTCCGATAGTCTTATTAAGCAGTGTAGATTTTGTTAGATAGATCAGCAGTATTTCTATCAAAGATATCAGGAACTAAAAATACATGCATCTATCATAGGGTATTATGATTGGGTATGTTATTTTAGCTATCCATACGTTAGTTAATAGGAGAAAAATATGCAACTTAAAGGATCTGAGACAGAAGTAAACTTGAAAGCGGCCTTCGCTGGCGAGTCCCAGGCGAATCGTCGTTATCTCTATTTTGCAGCTAAGGCTGACGTAGAAGGTCAAAATGATGTTGCAGCAGTGTTTCGTTCTACAGCTGAAGGTGAAACTGGCCATGCTCATGGTCATCTTGAGTACCTAGAATCTTGTGGAGATCCAGCCACTGGTTTACCGATCGGCGCTTCTCGTGACAACCTCAAAGCGGCTATTGCTGGCGAAACCCATGAATATACTGATATGTATCCAGGAATGGCTAAGTCTGCACGTACTGAGGGTTTTGACGAAATTGCTGATTGGTTTGAAACTCTAGCGAAAGCTGAACGTTCACATGCCAACCGTTTCCAGAAGGCTTTAGACGCTTATACCGATTAAACAAACGGGCACACCGTAAAAACACGGCGGATTAACTGAATGAGTTTTTATAAGCTTAACTCGGTTGATCCGCTCCTATTTTGCAGTTTCTATCTATTCATTTCTTATATCCATGGCCACCTATGAAGGTAGTCTAGAGGCTCCCAAGCGTCATCCAATAGATTGGAAGAATCCTGATTTCTACAACGAAGCAGAGCTATTCAGCGAGATGGATCGTGTTTTTGATGTCTGTCATGGATGTCGTCGATGTGTCAACCTTTGTACAGCGTTTCCAACCCTGTTTGGCCTCATTGATGAGGGAACAACAGGAGAGCTCGATGGGGTAGAAAAGAATAAATTCTGGGAAGTAGTGGATCGCTGCTATCTATGTGATATGTGCTTTATGACCAAATGCCCATACGTGCCGCCACATCCATGGAATGTGGACTTCCCCCATATGATGCTTCGTGCAAAAGCGATTAAATATAAGAAGGGTAAAACTAATTTTCGTGACAAGTTGTTATCTAGCACTGATCTCATGGGCAAACTTGCAAGTATCCCGGTAGTAGTGCAAGTAACAAATGCCGCAATTAATTCACCTATTACCAGAAAATTAATGGATAGCATGCTAGATATTCATGCAGAGCGGGAGCTGCCTGAATATACGGCTAAAAAATTTCGTTCAAATGCTAAGACAGATGAATCATTCAACGTAAAAAATGGTGATAGCGCACCAGGCAAAGTTGCAATTTATTCCACTTGCTACGTAAATTATAATGAGCCGAGTATTGGTCATGATCTCATAAAAATACTTACATACAATGAGATTCCGACACGCTTAGTAGAAAAAGAGGCATGTTGTGGTATGCCTAAATTAGAACTAGGCGATTTAGAGGCAGTCGAAAAACTAAAAAATATGAATATTCCTTATCTAGCAAAATTAGCAAGAGAAGGGTATGCCATAGTTACACCGGTACCTTCTTGTGCGCTCATGTATAAGCAGGAATTGCCACTTATGTTTCCCGATGATAAGGATATAAAAGTGGTGGCAGAGGCAACATTTGATCCTTTTGAATACTTGATGCTGCGCAACCGTGATGGGTTGCTTAAAACTGATTTTAAGCAGCCCCTAGGTAATGTGTCCTACCACATCCCCTGTCACCTACGAGTACAAAACATTGGTAAGAAAACCAGGGATATGTTGCAAATGATTCCAGGAACTACAGTTAACGTGGTAGAACGTTGCTCTGGTCATGATGGAACTTGGGGTGTTAAAAGTGAGTATTTCGATGAATCTATGAAAATTGGTAAGCCAGTATTCAAACAAATGGCGGCGTCCAATCCTGATTATGTAAGTTCAGATTGCGCCATTGCAGGGCGTCATATTCATCAGGGCATGGGAAAGAATATAGGAGAAAAGAAGCATCCGCTAACATTACTTCGAATTGCTTATGGGTTAGCCTAAACAATTTGCCCTACTAAATCATATCGATAAATATTATGCCTAAAATTACTCGTGACAGCATTATGGCACTAGAAACCTATGCTAAAGCACGTCAAGAATTTCGTGCGCAGGTAATGTTACACAAGAAAATAAGAAAAGTTTATTTAGGAGAAGATGTTACGCTTATCTTTGAAGATGAGTTGACGATTCGTTATCAAATCCAAGAGATGCTTCGTGCTGAGAAAATATTTGAAGAACAAGGAATAATTGACGAAATAGAAGCATATCGAGCGCTTGTCCCAGATGGTGGAAACTGGAAAGCAACTATGATGATTGAATATCCAGATCCTATAGAGCGTGCTGATAAGCTAACAAAATTGATTGATATTGAAAAGAAAATATGGGTAGGGGTAGGGGGGTACGAGCCAGTTTATGCTATTGCTGACGAAGATTTGGCAAGGGCAACTGAGGAAAAAACTTCCGCAGTTCATTTTCTACGTTTTGAGCTTACCCAAAACATGGTTAAGGCACTACGTAAGGACGCTCCCCTCAGTATGGGAATTGATCACCCTAATTATCAAGTGCTAATTGAACAAGTAGACAGAGCGGTGCGTAGCTCACTAATTAATGATCTGGCTAATTGACGTACAAATAAGAATTTCGCATGTTTCTATCACATAACAATCTAGTTACGTAATTAGAATTACGTTTTACTTTCTTTATTTAGCAAAACTAAATTATTTCTGTGAATGAGCTCTGGCTCATTCACATAGCCTAGAATACTCTCAATTTCACCACTAGGACAATGTAAAATCTTTCGGGTTTCTATGGCACTATAATTAATGAGTCCACGAGCGATTTCCTTTCCCTCCGCATTAATACAGTTTACTACTTCTCCACGCTCGAAATCACCAGTTATATTTATTACACCTATCGGTAGCAGACTTTTTCCTTCAACTGTAAGAGCCCGTATAGCACCTTCATCAAGTGTAATATTTCCATGTACTTGTAAGTGGTCTGCAAGCCATTGTTTACGAGCCGCAAGCTTCTTGGTTTTTGTCAAAAGTTGAGTGCCGATAAATTCACCCTGTGCAAGTCGAACCAATACATTCTCTTCATACCCAGATGCGATTATCGTATGGGCACCACTTCTCGCAGCACGTTTTGCTGCGATTATTTTTGTCAACATACCACCACGCCCGATTGAGCTCCCAACACCACCTGCCATTAGTTCAATTGAAGGATCTTCAACCATAGCTTCGCTGAGCAATTTAGCTTTTGCATCTCTTCGTGGGTCAGCTGTATAGAGTCCAGCTTGATCGGTAAGGATCACAAGCACATCAGCTTCAATTAGGTTAGTAACTAGCGCAGCTAGTGTATCGTTATCACCAAACCGAATTTCGTCAGTTGCTACTGAGTCATTTTCATTGATAATTGGAACTACATTCATGTCTAGTAACGTGATAAGGGTAGAGCGGGCATTTAAATAACGTTTACGATCTGACAAATCTTCGTGGGTAAGCAGCAATTGTGCGGTTTGTAGCTTATGGTCGTGAAAGCAAGATTCATAAGCCCGTACTAGTCCCATCTGCCCAACTGCTGCTGCAGCCTGTAATTCATGTAGCGCATGAGGACGTTTTTTCCAGTTTAGACGTTGCATTCCCTCAGCTATTGCACCAGAAGAAACCAGCACAACTGTTTTTTTATCTTGTTTAAGTTTGGCAATCTGCTCAGCAAGGAAAGTGAGCCTAACATGGTCAAGCCCTTGTCCCTGATTAGTGACGAGGCTACTGCCAACTTTTATAACGATACGTTGAGCTTGTTTTAAAATCGATTGCATATTTGAATTTAAGAAATTTTTATCTCATTTTCTTGTTCTAGATGTTTCATAATAGCGTAAATTAATTCCTTACACCCTTTACCAGATAAAGCTGAAATAATAAAACTTTTATCCTTCCATCCCAAACTGCGAATAAATTCCATACAAACTTCTTTTTCTTTGTCATTAGGCAACATATCAACTTTATTGAGCACTAACCAACGTGGTTTTTGATAGAGTAATTCGTCATATTTCTTGAGTTCCATCATAATGGTATTTGCATCATGAACTGGGTCAGTATGATTATCTAATGGCGCTAGATCCACTATATGTAATAATAAGCGTGTACGTGTCAGATGTTTTAGAAACTGATGGCCTAAGCCTGCGCCTTCTGCTGATTTCTCTATCAGGCCAGGGATATCTGCCATAACGAAACTACGGTTGTGATCTACCCGTACCATGCCAAGATTAGGGTGTAATGTGGTAAAAGGATAATCTGCTACTTTAGGACGAGCAGAAGATACTGCTCGAATCAAGGTAGATTTACCTGCATTAGGCATTCCTAGAAGACCTACGTCTGCAAGCACCTTAAGTTCAAGCTTAAGATCAAATTCCTGTCCTGGTTCCCCGTAAGTAAATTGACGTGGTGAGCGGTTAGTGCTGGACTTAAAATGTATATTTCCGAGCCCGCCTGCACCACCTTTAGCTAATAAAGCTTTCTGTTGGTGTTGTTTTAAATCAGCAATAATTTCTCCAGAGTTTAAATCGCTGATGATTGTTCCAATTGGCATACGCAACAATATATCTTCTGATCCTTTACCATAGCAATCAGAGCCGCGACCATTCCCACCATTTTTAGCACGATGTATACGAGCAAAACGGTAATCTATAAGTGTGTTGATATTACGGTCTGCAATGGCAAATATACTGCCACCATTTCCACCATCACCACCGTTTGGACCACCCTTTGGGATAAATCTTTCTCGCCGAAAGCTAGCAACACCATCTCCGCCTTTTCCTGCGCTCACTTGAATTTTTGCTTCATCTATAAACTTCATAAGATAACGAATTTCCCTAATTTAGATATTACCAATAAAAAAGCCCTAACATATCCGTCAGGGCTTTTTTTGCAAGAACCAACTAAATCTAAACCGGAGTTATGCTTACCGTTCTTCGTTGTGCTGCTCCCTTTATACTAAAGATAACCGCTCCATTAATCTTAGCGAATAAAGTATGATCCTTTCCCATTCCAACGTTGTTACCAGGGTGAACGTGTGTCCCACGCTGGCGAATTATGATACTACCTGCGGAAATCACCTGTCCGCCATATCTTTTAACACCTAATCGCTTCGAATTAGAATCACGGCCGTTCCTAGAACTTCCTCCAGCTTTTTTATGTGCCATGGTTTAGTTTTCCTTATGCAGAAATGCCAGTGATCTGAATTTCAGTGTAGTTCTGCCTATGCCCTTGATGCTTTTGGTAGTGTTTCCGTCGCCGCATTTTGAAAATACGTACTTTATCGTGCCGACCTTGCCCCAAAACGGTTGCTTTAACTGTAGCGCCATCTATCAAAGGCTTTCCCATCGAAATATTATTACCATCAGCAACCATTAAGACCTGATCTATTACAAGTTCACTCCCAATGTCTGCTAGTATCTGTTCTATTCTAATTTTTTCGCCAGCTTCAACTCGATACTGCTTTCCGCCGGTTTTTATGACCGCATACATGTCAGACTCCATGGTTTACTTCTATGAAAAAGCAAATTATACAGAACTGCATTTACTTGGTCAAAGACATATCTTAAATAAATTTGCATTACATATATCGATAAATCTAAGCTATCAAACTTGACACGTAGATGATGACGTTTTTAACATACCAATTTTATTGTAGGTGATGCTTTGTCAATTGATCATATAAGAAAAATTATCAGCCTGGATATGGATGCTATGGATGTAGTTATCCGGGCAAAGCTCCACTCCGAAGTGGCGCTCGTTCGCCAAGTTGGAGAATACATCATTAACAGTGGCGGCAAACGTTTGCGGCCTGCATTAGTAATCCTCTCAGCTGGTGCATTTGGTTATACTGGAAAGTATCATCATAATCTTGCGGCAATTATTGAATTTATTCATACCGCGACACTGCTTCATGATGACGTGGTAGATGCCTCAGAATTGAGACGAAGCAAAGCTACAGCCAATGCTCTGTTTGGTAACGCAGCGAGCGTGCTAGTGGGAGATTTTCTTTATTCCAGATCTTTCCAGATGATGGTTGAAGTAGACAATATGCGCATCATGCAGGTGTTGGCAGATGCAACCAACACGATAGCTGAAGGCGAGGTATTGCAATTATTAAACTGTCGCAATCCAGATGTTAATGAAGAAAATTATCTTCAGGTAATTCGTTATAAAACTGCAAAATTGTTTGAAGCAGCAACTCGACTAGGTGCAATCCTTTGTAATGCGACACCAGTAGAAGAAGAATTAATAGCTTCCTATGGTATGCATCTTGGAACAGCATTTCAGTTGACAGACGATATGTTGGATTACTCTGGAGATTACCATGATACTGGTAAAAATCTAGGCGATGATCTTGCAGAGGGCAAACCAACTTTGCCACTAATTTACGCAATGAAAATTGGCTCAAAGAAGCAAACTGCAATTGTAAGTAACGCCATCCGGAATGGCGGTGAAGAAGAAAGTTTACAAGCAGTCTTACAAGTGATTCAGGAAACAGATGCATTAGCCTATGCTAGAAAAAAAGCAGAAGCCGAATCTTGTATGGCAACTGCGGCAATTTCATTACTTCCAAATTCTAATTACAAGGAGTGTTTGCTACAATTGGCCACCTTCGCAGTAGCGCGAAACCATTAGCGCACCTTCATGAAAACAGGTGTTCACTAATCATTTTTATGGGTGTAGCTCAGCCTGCTAGAGTACTGCGTTTGGGACACTGAGTCGGGGGTTAACGTCCTCTCACCCCGACCAATTTTAATCCAGCAAAGGAGACATCACTTTGAGTAGATTACTATTTTTTGCTATTATTGTTGTACTAGTTTTTTGGTTGATCAAACGGGTTACTCGAAAGAAAATAGATCTCAACATTGAATCGTCCACTATTGAAGGTGAGAATATGGTTTGTTGTGATTATTGTGGCTTACATTTACCAAGAAGCGAAAGTATCACCAAAGAAAACAAGTTTTTCTGCAACGAAGAACATTGCCGCTTGCATTCAAAATAAAAGATCTATGTCTCTAACTCCATCCATCTGGACCTTTGCAAGCTGTTACGCTTTCAATAATTTCCCTTTTATCCTTTAATACAATAGTTTGCCTGATTGTCTTGCATTCACGAACGCCATCTTCTCTTCCTTTTTCCTGAGTAGATAATATTTTGGTCTTGACGACTTCTGCTTTACCCTGCACCCCGCTGTCTGTATTTGTAAAGACTTGTGGCTGGTCCGTATCTGCTGCTTTTTGAGTTGCTATCGTTATATTTTGTTTATCAAGGTCTCCAATGTAGTCTTTAAGAGAACCTTTCGTATATAAGCCTAAAATTCTCCCAGTTGTAGAGTTAACAGTGTTCCCTTTGGAGACACTAATATAGTTCATTGATTGGCATGCTGATAACAATATGATGAGTATATTCACAGCCATCAGTTTCCTCAATATTATTGAGTTAGACTTTACATACATATAATTCTTCTTGTCTTTGTGTGCCGGGTTATATTCATCATGCAATTTCTAGTGCTAAAATTTAAATTAACAAAATTAATTGGCTTAAGAGTGCTTTATAATTAATGATAATCGCATGTCAGTTCTAAAATACTTGTAATCATCGCTGTATGTCAATTCTCTGTTAGATATTGAAAGTATAATACACGCACTATCCTTTACCCACTGCATTTTATGAGGCGTCTGTTCACTTAGACATAACACTGGATAGGTATTGTTATACTCAGAAAAGACGAGTGAACCTAGCTTTGACTTTACGAAAAGATATAATACATACTTAACTATTTTCCCGAAACTCTTTTAAATTAAATTACATGCCACAACAACTTTTTAATAGAACCCCCTTTCTTTCCGGTGATGATGTCGTAGAAAAAAAAGAGGAAATACGTGCTTGCTTTCATGCAACTCTTAATCGTACTGAATTACTTTTTGAGACGTTGCATGACGACGAGGCTTATTTTAAAAAATCAATTCCGCTTCGTCATCCATTAATATTTTACCTAGGTCACACGTCAACTTTTTTTATTAATAAACTGTTAATTGCAGGTCTGGTCAAAGAACGGATTAACCCCAAGATGGAGTCTATGTTTGCAGTTGGAGTAGATGAGATGAGTTGGGATGATCTTGGTATATCTAACTATGATTGGCCAACTATCGAGGAAGTGCGCTCCTACCGAAAGAACATGCGTAACGTTGTTGATCAACTTCTCATTGAAACCCCATTGACTCTACCCATAAATTGGGACAATCCATGGTGGATTGTCTTGATGGGTATTGAACATGAGCTTATCCATTTAGAAACTTCTTCTGTTTTAATCCGGCAACATGCAATTAAACATGTCCGGCCACATCCTAGCTGGGAGCCTTGCCGTAAATCAGGAAAAGCCCCATCAAACAAGCTTATCAATGTTCCACCTGGTAAGGTTAATATTGGTAAGAGCGAGAGTGATTCCGTTTATGGATGGGATAATGAATTTGGACATCACGAAGCAGAGCTCCTGGCTTTTCAGGCTAGCCGGTATTTAGTAAGTAATCAGGAATTTTTGGATTTTGTTAAAGCAGATGGTTACAGTGCAGAGAACTTTTGGGAAGAAGAGGGACGTGCTTGGCAAGAACATGCTTGTGCTGAATATCCTACTTTCTGGATCAAATCTGGCGCCGAGTGGAAACTGCGTTTAATGACTGAAGAGGTTGCTATGCCATGGGATTGGCCAGTTGAAGTAAATTGTCATGAAGCAAAGGCGTTCTGTAACTGGAAAACCATGACAACTGGACAACCGATTAGGCTGCCTACAGAAGATGAATGGTATCGCTTATATAGCGTAGCTGGACTATCTGAAGTCCCGCGTACCATGCCAGCAGCAGGCAATATTCATCTTGATCATTATGCTTCCAGCTGTCCCGTAACAGAATTTAAACAAGGTGAATTTTTCGATATAGTCGGTAATGTTTGGCAATGGACAGAAACACCAATATATCCATTTGAAGGCTTTAAGGTTCATCCTCTTTATGACGACTTTACAACACCAACCTTTGACGGCCGCCATAATCTCATTAAGGGAGGCTCCTGGATTTCCTGTGGTGACGAATCACTAAGGAGTGCTCGCTACGCCTTTCGTCGACATTTCTTTCAGCACGCTGGATTTCGATATGTGGCTGCTCAGGCGCCAGTTATCCAACAAGGGTCTCACTACGAAACCGATAAGTTACTTACTGAGTATGCTGAATTCCATTATGGTGACACATATTTTGGAGTGCCAAATTTCCCAGCAACATTGGCTAAATTGGCTATCGCAGCTATGGGTGAGAGACCTGCACGTAAGGCACTTGATCTTGGCTGTGCGTCAGGCCGTTCTACTTTTGAATTAGCACACCATTTTGATCATGTTACAGGTATTGACTTTTCTACCCGTTTTATCGGACAGGGTGTTCAACTAGCCGAAACGGGCATACTACGCTACACACTGACAGATGAGGGTGATCTTGTTTCCTATAAAGAAAGCACTCTAACAAACCTTGGTCTTGATTCTGTTAAACATAAAGTTGATTTCTACCAAGGTGATGCCTGTAATCTAAAACCTATTTATACAGGCTATGACCTAATTCTTGCTGCAAACCTGATTGACCGTCTTTATGATCCATCTAAGCTTTTGACAACTATACATAAGCGTATAAATAAGGGCGGGCTACTAATGATTAGTTCACCATATACTTGGCTAGAAGAACATACTAATAAAAAAGCATGGGTTGGAGGACTCAAGAGAGATGGAGAAAATTTTAGCACTTTAGATGGACTTAAAGAAATTCTTGGCAGCCACTTCAAACTGGTTCAAGGTCCACAAGAGATACCGTTCATTATTCGTGAGACCCGTCGGAAATTTCAGCATACTCTATCAGAGATAACAATTTGGGAGAGAATTGATTGAGTAACAACTACGAGCTTGAACATGATTTTGACAACAGGTTTGATCAAGACATTAATCGATCTAAAACCGCAAGCCTCAAGTTTGATGGACGACAAAACATGTTTGGCAAAAAAGAGGTTATTCCATTATGGGTTGCTGACATGGATTTTGCCGCGCCGTTAGCTGTTACTCGGGCTCTCTCAGAACGTGTAGCTCACCCAATATATGGTTACACCTTGTATCCAGAAAGCTTGTATGAATCATTAATAGATTGGCTGGAACGGCATCATGGATGGCATGGAGTTCAGCGAGATTGGATTGTGATGTGCCCAGGTGTAGTGCCTTCATTACATGCAACTGCTATAGCATTTGCTAAACCAGGTGAATCAATAATTGTTCAACCACCAGTATACTTTCCTTTTTTTTCAGCTGTCACCAATACTAGTAGAAATATAATATTGAATCCATTGCGTGCTGAAAATGGTCGCTATACCATCGATTTTGACCATCTAGAACAGTGCGCAGCAGAAGCGCGCATACTATTTCTCTGCTCTCCTCATAACCCTGTAGGTAGGGTATGGAGTAAATCAGAATTAGAACATATCATCCAAATAGCAAAAAAATATAATCTAGTCATATTTTCGGATGAGATTCATGCTGACTTAGTCTATGCTGAAAGCAAACATCACGTACTTGCAACATTAGCAGAAGATCCAAGCAATATAATTACCGCTGTTGCGCCTAGTAAAACATTCAACATTCCCGGCCTAAATCTTTCTGCACTAATCGTACCTGATAAGAAACGACGTGTTTCTATTGCTCAAGCTTTTGAGATTCTACATGTTAGCGCATCTAATCCATTGAGTATCGTTGCTTTTGAAGCTGCTTA
>SPBV01000114.1 GCA_004525885.1 Nitrosomonadales bacterium | reverse complement strand
GTAATAAGTAACAAATAATTTTGGCCCACAATCTATCTACAATTTTACGGGGTGATTCCACTAATTCTTACTTACTGTTTACAATAATATCAAATAAAACTTTGGATAAATTAAGCACTTTAAATTAAAGTACTTAATTTCTAATTATGGGAACAAATTTTGATAATTATCTCTCGCACCAAGGAGACAATTCGTTATATTTTTTATATAAATTAGAAAGTATCATTCCATGGGGTATAAATGTGCAGAAGAACAATTTATCTTTCTATGATTATTGGTTACATAGTATCAAACAATATTATGGCTAAAGACATATCTAATAATTTTGTTGATCTTAAAATATTTATTCCTACCATAAATCTGGACATACGTTATTTCACTTCTAACAACTTTGTTGGAGAACGAATTGATGGTTACAAAAGTCCCAAAGCCCTGCTCTCATTGCAAGCTGCTAAAGCTCTTAGAAATGTTCAGCTTGAGCTTGCTACCTTTGGGCTCGGCTTGAAAGTTTATGATTCATATCGGCCACAACAGGCAGTTGATCATTTTATACGTTGGGCAAAAAATCCGAATGATATAAAAATGAAATCAAGATTTTATCCTGAAATAAATCAAGTAAGTTTATTTAAAGAGGGCTATCTTTTTGATAAATCAAGCCACTCTAGGGGTAGTGCCGTGGATGTATCAATTGTCTATTTACATAGCACGAATCTGGTTGAACTTGATATGGGTACAAATTGGGATTTTTTCAGCCCAGATTCATGGCCTCAAAGTTCTACGGTAACGCCGCAACAACGAGCTAATAGAATGCTTTTAAACCAAGTGATGAGCAAACATGGCTTTACGTCACATAAAAAAGAGTGGTGGCACTTTACCTTGAGAAATGAGCCCTATCCAGATCACTATTTTGATTTTCAAATACAGTAATATTTCGAGTATTTATTAAATTACCGAGTCTACACTGTCACCAAGAATTGAATCTACATTTGATAAAATATTTATTAATTATAATATTATGAATAGTTTTCTTAAAATACCTTCTGTAACATTGGACGTTAGTAGATTATTTTGGAGAGCCCTATGATTATATTATTTGGGGGAATGTTGAAGACTCTTCAAAGCATAAGGCAGTCACTAATGACTTCTTACGAGTCTATATAGGAACTTGAGAATACTAGAAAAGTATCCAACCCACACTATGTTAAACACTATGTTTAGACCGTTAAGGTTTTTATCTTTACAGGCCAGAAAACCAACAGGTCTATTTGGCCAATATGTAATGACTAGAATTTTTAATAGTGTAAATGCTGATTTGAACTCTTTCGTTAAAGAAACGCTTGGTCTTAAGATAAATGACAATATCTTAGAAATTGGATTTGGGCCTGGAAGATTAATAAATGATATGGCCGGAATTATTACTGAAGGAGTTATTGAGGGAATTGATTTCTCAGACACGATGCTAAGTCAAGCGAGCAAATTGAACAAATATTATATTTCAATCGGTACCGTAAAACTCCAGAAAGGTGAATGTAGCAACCTTCCATATGATAACGAGACATTTGATAAGTTATGTTCCGTAAATACCTTATATTTCTGGAACGAACCAGACAAATACTTCCAAGAAATGTTTCGCGTCCTAAAGAATGGGGGGAAGATTGTAATTGGATTCCGAGATGCTAAACAAATGAAACTCCTAAACCTTAGCAAGGATATTTTCAACACCTATTCATTGGATGAGGTTATTGATCTATTATCCAATTCAGGGTTTTCAAATTCACATATAGTAAAAAAAAATGGCAAGCAATTACGGTCATACTGTGCCGTGGCAATTAAGCCAATGGCACAGTAGACTATAATTTATCTATACAGTAACTATAGACTTTCTACTTGATGAAATATTAGGCAATCTAGAGCAGGAATGAAAACATATAATGTTTCTCAGTTAATTCCTTGAGTTGCTGGCCTGAAATTGCCTTATGAGTCTTACGTTCTATCATACCTAGTGCCGCTTCGTCTGTATAAGACAGGAAGGACATTTTCAAAACTGCGTCTTTCATATTTGTAGACCCATTCTCCGTTAGAACAACGTGATACTGTTTCCCGCTGCTACTACCAGGAAGAATGGAAGTTGCTTCACCGTTATCAATACGATCAACTGCTTTATCTATAACTTGTTGACCCTTACCACCAATCATGATTAACGATCCAGGAACAATATTAGCCTTTAGTGTTCCGCGGTTATTAAAGTTGCAGTCTACGGCAACAGTATTTGTACCAGCTTTTGCAGTTTCAGCCAACTTAAGATATTGAACTGTGGCGCGTTTGCAATAAATTTCTAAGTCTGGTTGAATACTTTTAACTAACTCAGCAAAACCTGTTGCTAAATACATTTTATCGGTTTCATTACGCTGGTTATCCATCTCAGTCTTTTGTTTCCTAAATTTCTCTTCAGAGAAAGCAATTTGTGAGTCTATAAGCTGACGATTCTCACTAATCTTTACATTCATACCCTTCAGACCAGAAGACACCTGTTCGATACTGTTATGAATTTCTCCCAGATCAATTCCTTTAGGGGCTGATGCAGGAGTGAAAAAATTGAAAAATGCCACTGCTAAAGCAATTAGGGAAATAAAAATTGCACTTCGTCCACTATTATTACTTTTTGTGGTTGAAAAATCAGCAGGTGATTCCATAGTTCTTTTCATTTCTTCCATGGGCTTGCTCTCTTCTTCCTTAGTTTTTATCTCAACTTCCTGAGCCTTCTTCTCATCTTCCATAGGTTTTTTCTCCTCATTCATCGGTTTTTTCTCCTCTTTCATAGTATTTATCTCAACTTCCTTAGCTTTCTTCTCTGCTTCCTTAGCTTCCTTCTCTGCTTCCTTAGCTTCCTTAGCTTTCTTCTCTGCTTCCTTAGCTTCCTTCTCTGCTTCCTTAGCTTCCTTCTCTGCTTCCTTAGCTTCCTTAGCTTCCTTAGCTTCCTTAGCTTCCTTAGCTTCCTTAGCTTCCTTAGCTTCCTTAGCTTCCTTAGCTTCCTTAGCTTCCTTAGCTTCCTTATCTTTTTTTGCTTTCTTAGCTTTCTTCTCTGCTTCCTGAGTTTTCTTAGCTTTCTTCTCTGCTTCCTGAGTCTTTTTTCCTATTTTCTTATCTTTTTTTTCTTCCATAGCTTTTTTTTCTTTATTTAAAGGTAGTTTCGAAATAAATAAATAATTCTATAAGAACTTGTATTTATTATGCAAATTAGTTTAAAAAGCTAATAAAATAGCTAAAAAGCATCCGTTTGATTCTCATTTGCAGTTACAAGGATTCGCGTCAGTATACTAGATAAACCTACAGGATTAAATCTCGATATTAGCAAACAAGCAAGGTCGATATGATTTATGTATGGTTTCTAGGGTTTATTGTAAGTGTATATAATAATGCACACTAATAAAATATGCTTCTTTTTGTTTGATCTAAACTATTTGTTGATTGATGCTTTCCTACGGAGGATACCGCTAAACCCAGCCAGACTAAGCCCTATAAAAATAAGGAAAGCGCACACAAAGAATGTGGTAATTCCAAGTAACGGCCGTACTACAATTTCCTTTATCTTCGACATATATAAATCTCCTGTCAGCGATAGATAACTGCTACCTGCATTCTTATTCACAGTTCTTGAAATTTTTCCTACCACAATCATGCGACATCTCTTGCGCATCAGCAATTTGAGAAAATGTCATCTCTTTAGCTATCCAAGCTCGGTCCTCCTCTGCATTTTTGTACCCTTTATTAGCAACAAGGTCGAGCCACATGTAAGCGCGAACATAATCCTGAGTTGTGCCTAGGCCATTAAAATACAGCAAACCAAGATTATATTGAGAAAATGGATCCCCCTGCTCTGCAGCTAAGCGATACCATTTAGCTGCTTCCTGATAGTCCTGCGTAACACCCACTCCACGAAGATATGACGACCCAAGTGTATTTTGCGAAATTGCGCCTCCCTGTTCTGCAGCTAAACGATGCCATTTAACTGCTTCATGAAAGTTTTGGGTTACACCGTTACCATAAAGATATGACATACCAAGAACAGTTTGTGCGGAGACTTCTCCTTGCTCTGCTGCAAGCCGCAACCATTTTACTGCTTCCTTATCGTCTTGGGTTACGCCTAAGCCAACATCATACATCCCACCTAGTTTGCCTTGTGAATACGCATCTCCCTGATCTGCGGCTAGACGAAACCATTTAGCCGCTTCCAAATAGCTTTGGGTTACACCTTCTCCTCTAAAGTACATTTGGCCAAGTAAGCCTTGCGCTGCCACATTCCCTTCTTCAGCTACCGGGTAGAGTAACTCTAGAATTTTAGTATTCTTACCTGTGCTATATGTTTCTATTCCATCTGCTCTAGCAACATTAGTATATAGCGTTAATAAAGTAGCTAAAATTAAACCCCACTTTTTCATTGTTATACCTCTCTCATATAAGTAAACTTAATTTCATACTACCGTTCTCTTTTTGTGCTTCATATATTATTCAAGCTTACAAATTAATTCAGTAATTAAAATCACAGAATGACTGCAAATTACAGAAAGATAAAATACGCAGCTCTTTCTATAAAAATCATAATCCTTGCAAGAAGGTAATATCACTGAATTGCAACAGATTGATTCAAATAAGAATAATTAACTTGTTCGAAATAGCGGGAATCCAATGGTACTATCTGATTAAATTGAGCAAGTCAGCTCATTAGCCCGATGTATTAGACATTTGATAATAGATAAAAGGCATTATGATCAATATTTAAAACTCTTAAGATAAATCTTCTGTACATATTTTTTTAATAGTACCGGCCTACGAGTTTGCCCAATAACTGTTACAATTTTAGAAAACCATGAATATAGAATTGCTTATATTACTTATCCTGCTTGTTAGCATGCTTTGCGTAGCGTACTGGTACGCAAGGAGAGTAAAAAATAACCGTTGGTTACCACTACAATCGGACGTGACACAATCTGTTTTATCATCATCAGCACAAGCTCTGCTGGATAGAGACCCATTTTTACAGCAAGTGGCTTCCTATAAGGTACAAATTGACGAGACTATCATCACTTCGGTGCAGCAGCATGAACGAGAGCTTGAGCAACAATTTGCAAGTGACGTCGAACACGTGCAACGTAAAGAGCAACTATCCCAATTTGCATGGTGGGTTGGTCTAGACAAAGCGCTAATCGGGCTCTGGGAAGAAATAGAGCACTACCCTTTGTGGTTAAAAAGCGAGGACCTTGACAAGTGGAACAAATTAAACTTAAAAGATATAAGTGGCTCAAGCAAAGAAAATACATACTCAGTCGAGTTTATATACGGCACTCAGCATTTTAAAATAATAGAGCTAACCCAGGATGGGCCGGGAGAACTGAATTCTGTCCTTTCTTTCTTTGAAGATGATGTTGAAGTCTTTGCTATTGAGTGCTTAATTAGCGCTATAGGTGGAGAGACTGAACATATTTGTCAAAATATCTGCGCCTTTAAAAAAAGTGGTAACTGGCCGAAGATACTGCTTGAGTATTATGGTCAGATCAAGATTGAAAAAGCTAAGTCTGCGAATACGATGAAATACTTTCGTGTAGGTGAGTTCAAATCTCGTTTTGAAGGGTAGGCAGACAGAAAAATAGACTCTGTATTAAAAAGAGGTTCCCAACTATTTATTTAAGTGTACCTAACAATCAATTACCGGTATAAGGCCTTGAATATTTTTCTGAGTCGGAAGTAGCCACTAATAATTACAGACTCACGCGTAGTAGCTCTTTTATAGCATTGTAAAAAAGATCAGGAAGAATTTTGTGTTCTGGGGCAAACTTCTTACTTATAT
>SPBV01000153.1 GCA_004525885.1 Nitrosomonadales bacterium | reverse complement strand
ATTTTCAGAAAAAACTAAGCACCTCGGACTTATGAGACGACGTGCTTCGAACCAGTCGTCATCAAGTCCATTAACACCAAACCAGAAGTAGAAGCGGCCAACATTCTTAGAAAGTGCTAGGCAGTCAAGAAGCTCCTAGTATTCTTAACCCAATGGCATTAACCAGGTATTTAAGGTTGGTTGATAATACCATGAAAGAATTCTCGCCAAAATTTAGGAAAGGAAATAGGGGTGGGTACTACATTAATAAGGGGCAGCTTCATCCAAGACTAGGTGTAACCCCCCCACAACTACTATCTTTTGTTAGAAGAGAGCGTATGTGCGCTACTACAACGATGGGTGCCCTAATCATCGCCCGCCTGCCGTTTAATAGCCCCCCCCCTGCCCTACCTTTCCACCAGCACGAAGGACCAAATTATTATTACCTGTATCCGTTATAAGGTAGTAATGTAGAAGACACCTTGCCTATCGTATACCTAACTATTTGATTTAATGGTGCCGACACCAAGAGTCGAACTCGGGATCATCTGATTGCAAGTCAGCTGTAACCAATAAACCACAACGCATAGCAACAAACTAAAACAATGCAATCAATGAATTAATCTACTCTGTTTATTGTCCTTTACGGTAGTTATCTATCTCTGAGTGTTCCAAAAGTGTCCCATGATAAAGTCATATCATGAGTGTCCGTTTTTGGCACAAAACAGGCATTCAGTGACGCCCCCGCTCAGCATCCCCTTACATGAATCCGTTATATAAGCATTGACCTAGTTGTAATGGATTCCATCTATGGACGCGACATCATTCTTTCTAGTTGTGTTTCATTTAGCCTGCTCCTCAGCAATGGGTGTTGTAGCTGGTCTTCAATTTGTCCGTTATTTTGAATATGAAGTAAAGAAAATAAAGAAATACTACTACTGCCTTGGATATTTCATAACCATCTTTTCAGTAATATTTTTATTATGGGTTATGGTAGTTACAGGTGGATTTAATAAAAGGTATTGGGTGCTAATTTTTTTATATTTTTCTTTTATACTCATAAGTATTTATTTAACCATTAAAATTCTTTTTAAGAAAAAAGGATTGAGCTTCTCTGACCAAATACCAGAACAATAAAATTAAATTATATATTGATTTGGCTTGTTACCAGGTTATTGCGCATATATGAATATCTCTTTTTGGTACAAAGCAGGCATTTAAGGACTTCACTACTCTCAGTATTTCCTCCAAAAATCCGTTGTTGTATAGGTAAACCTAATTGGTTCACTAAATTTCATATTCATCGAAAGAGGCAAAATGTTTTCTGCTGAGGAGGAAATAATCAATGATTACCCTTAACCAATCTGATATTCGTTTTATGCAGGCGGCACTTCCATTGTCAGAAGGTCTTCGTGAGCTATTTGCTAAATTGGTGTCGGCTAAAAATAAGAAGTTGATCCCTGATGAAATATCGAGTGAGCTAAGTAATTTGTGTGAAGAAAGGCTAGCTACTCATGGGTTTGACGACTACAACAGTCCAACAGAGGAAGGTAGGAAGTTGGAAGAATTAATAGATAAGCTAGATACGGAATAAATATGTTAGCAGAAGTATTAAGCTCGGCTCTGCGCCTGGCTTTCTTGTACGTAGACGAATGTCCGCTTTTGGCACAAAATAGACATTCAGAAGATCGTTCCGCTCTGGTACATCATTGGGGGAACATTGTTATTTCCAATTCCACTACTTCGATCATAATCTGGGGCAAATGTTGCTTAACTCGATCCTTAATTTCGTCGACCTGATCCTTCGGTACATCAGTTAGCACCAGGAATTCACCTGCCTCAATTGCATCTTCAAATTCTTGAGTTTTTCTATTACCAACACTCATTCCGACCATACCACCTAGCCACGCACCCATGCCCGCACCTGCAAGAGTACTTGCCAGCAATACTCCACCTGCAATTACTGGCGCAGCACCAGGAAGAGCAATTGCAACTAATCCAGCAAGAATACCCGTAGATCCGCCCACCGCCACTCCTTGCTTTACAGCAGGAATAAAATCACTCTTCTGCAATAAACTTGCCTCAGGTAAGTCCTCAAGTGGAGTACCGCGCTTAGCAATCACGTGAATGTGACGTTCTTCTATCTTAGCCAGCAGCAGTTCATCAACAATACGTTTGGTGGTTTCAATATCAGGAACTAGAAAGTAGATTCGCCGCATTTTAGTCTCCTATTTTAATTAATGGTGGGTCTGGAAGGACTCGAACTTTCGACCAATGGATTATGAGTCATTTGTATCCATAAGCAACACAGCACACAGTAACAAACTAAAGAAATCCAATCAATGAATTACTTTGCCCTGTCTGTTGTGGTTTGTTGTCCTTTTTGCTGGTTATTTATCTCTGAGTACCCACCAGTGCCCCATGACAATAGTCATAAGGGGGCTATTTAAGCAGTAGGCAAGGTATCGATTAGGGAACCCGTCGTTGTTAATAACATACATGCCTTCTTTTCTAACAAGAGAAAGCAGGGGTTACACCTAGTCTTGAATTAAGTTACCCCTATCAATGTAGTACCTACTGCTCTTCCCTTCACCCAATTTTAGCGAAAAATATTTCCAGAATAAAATCTCCAAATGTCCGCTTTTAGCACAAAGCGGACATTTGGAGAAGCCACCTATATAATGAAGTTGTAAATTAGCCCCTTACTAGTTAACTAATCTATAAAAGGAAAACTTATGACTACGATGTATAAGGAGATTCCAGAGCAAAAAACTGTAGAGTTTATTATTTATGGCAAGGTTACCAAAGAGGACTTTGATCAAATTAGCGAGAAACTTCATAAATTCATTGAAGCACATGGAACAATCAAGCTTATAGAAGTTATTCAATCTTTTGAAGGATTTGATCCGTCTGTAATCTGGGATGGGATTAAGTTCGACATTCAGCATCTGCGATTTATTAGTCACTGTGCGGTTGTATCTGACAACGGATGGATTAGTCCGATATCCAAAGCTGCTGGGGCATTTATATCTACAAAGCTACGTACTTTTTCACTGGTTCAGCTTGACGAAGCAAGACAATGGTTAAAGAGTCCTGATACTTCCGAGAATTCATAATTGTGAGACCAATAAAAGAAAAATTAATTACTGCTATTAACTTTAAACTTGGTTTAGTTACAGGTTTTTTATAGGCGTTTGAGCAGCCGCTTTTGGCACAAAGTAGACATTCCGAGTAGAGAGGTAGACGTGTTTTTAGATTACTTCTTCTTACATACGATATTTATTAAATCCTCTCCATGAGAGGCTGGAATGACGTCAGTAAACTTCCATTTTGATGGATCACTATTATATGGATACAAGGTATTGTTATTAACATCATAGGCATATTTATGTGGTGGCGACTCGTGCCAGTGAACAATCAAAAACAAAACGCACAAGGGTGTATGCGTATTTATCAAAATCCATATCAATGACTTTGTCATCTGTTCTATATTTTTTCCAGACCCCAATTCTTCAATCTGATAAATATACAATCGTATCTAGATACGTAATACTTGGCGTTACCAGTTGAGGTAGTACCATGCACCCATTCTGCGTGTGCCATCAGGGTCTGTGACCGTTCTTAACTCAGAAGGCAACTGAGTAGCGTTTACTGTAAAAGAAGCTAAAATAGCAAAAGAGATCACTAATTTTTTCATATTATGTATCTTTAAATTTGGCAATGATCAGCGCGATAATGGCACAGGAGATCAGCAGCAAACTAGCGGTGGTTTGCCGGTGCAAAAATTCCTCGAAAGGCGTGGCAATCTGCTGGAAGGAGCGTTCCTAAGGCGCGAAATAAAAACGTGAATTGTTAGACATAAAATTAACTCATGATTTGGGAATTACAGGAACAGGGCAGTATACTTAATTTAATTTATAAGATTTATAAGAAATAACATAACTATCCATTTGTTTTACTTGGTGCCGACACCAAGAGCCGAACTCGAGACCTTCTGATTACAAATCAGCCGTAACCAATAAACCACAACGCATAGAAACAAACTAAAGCAATACAATCAATAAATTGGTCTACTCTATTTATTGCGGTGTATCGCCCTTTATTGTAGTTATTTATCTCTGAGTGTCCCATGACAAAATCATAAGGAGGGCTCTATTAAGCGGCAGCCAGCGTGTCGATTAGGGTGCCCGCTTTATTAGTAGCATACATGCATACTTTTCCAACGAATGGAATAAGGTGGGGGGGTACACCTGGTCTTGGATTAAGCTACCCCCTTTCAATGTATCACCATTTAATTTTCCAGCATTCTAATCTTCGGTAATCCAACCCTTTGCATCTTCGATGTTAGCGTTGTGAAACACTTGAATATAAATTTTGACTCGCCCTTGTACGGTTGACATGCTTGCTCACCCTGCTTTTATTCAAAATAATCTTATATTACGCTGACCGTCCCTAAATAGGAGTCGGGCACAATAAAGAGAAGCAAACTGCTTAAAGCAAAACCATTGTGAATCCTCTTTATTATGCTTCGTAGAAAATAATTAGAACGTCCGATTTTGGTACAATGCGGACATTCAGGAATTAATTTATTGACAAACTATTTCTTTCTAGTACCTCGTGCTTTTATGT
>SPBV01000077.1 GCA_004525885.1 Nitrosomonadales bacterium | reverse complement strand
GTGGCGACATCATGCCGTAAGTAATTTGATATGGCTTCAACACCATATAGACAGGAAGAAAGCAACTCTTCAGCTCGAGTTGCACTTGGAATCGAAAATGGAGAAATAGAACCTAAGTAACTTTTCTTCAGATGTCTCATAACCCATATTCCATAGAAAGGTAAGCCAATAAAAGCTGGCTTGCCCAGATATGGACTGGCTGGCTAAAACGCCGCTGGCGAGGAAACAAGCTAGAGCAGCTACGGAAAAGTTTACATCTGACTTTGAAGCCAGTTCTGGGTACCGACTTTACGCATTACTTCCAACTGAGTCTCTAACCAGTCAACGTGTTCTTCGGTATCTTCCAAAATATGCTCAAACAATTCCCTTGAGATATAGTCCTTAGCAGCCTCGCAAGCAGTAATGGCGCCTATTAGATTTTTACGTGAGGCTAATTCCAGCTTGAGATCACAAGCCACACATTCCTCTGCTTTTTCACCAATTAGGAGTTTTCCTAGTTCTTGCAGGTTAGGCAAACCTTCCAGAAACAAAATACGTTCAATCAAGCTATCAGCGTGTTTCATTTCCTCGATAGATTCATCGTACTCGTGTTTACCTAGGCTGTTAAATCCCCAGTTCTTATACATGCGTGCATGTAAAAAATACTGGTTGGTAGCAGTTAATTCATCTTGTAGCTGACGGTTTAGTAACCGGATAATGTCTGTGTTGCCCTTCATATCTGCCTCCTCAGGCGAGTCTCTCGTATGAACGAGTAGGTTTAAGTTAAGTGATGTCGCGGTGCGGTTTTCTGTATCAATGCTTGCTCCAATACCTCTTGAGCGTAAATAGCACATATACCACATTGCTCGCTCACACCAAGACGAACCTTCAAATCTCTCATCCGGTCAGCTCCTTGGCAAACAGCCTCACGGATTGCGGTATCAGTTACACCTTTACAGACACAAATATACATGACGGGCTCTTTAAATCAACTATTTAGTTAAAATTAACTTGCCATTGCGTGTACGGCGCAAACGGTATTGTGCGCCATGATGCTGGATAAAGACTTCGTCTCCATGCGAAAACAATGTATCACTATAAATAGGCTTACCTCGATCTGACATGATGAAGTGGTCCTTATTCTTATCAAGGGTTGCCTCTGGAGACAAGATTGGCTTATTCATTATTGAATTCTCTATCACACCTAATTTAGTATGCTTATGCGATTGCTAATGATAACGATTCGTATTATAAACATTTTTTGATTGAATGCAAGGGCTAAATAAAATCTTTAAAAAGGGGGTTTAGAAAGAAAAAACTAGAAAAAATTTAATCTATTATTTTAAATTCAAAACCAGGTTTATTAAGCACTTCGTTCCGTCTAGCATGTTACCTAGTTTAAAATGGCAAGGAAACATCACATTTAATAATGTCCAAGAAAAATGCCACCTATATCCAATAAGATTACTATTGCCAACAGTGAGATAGGAATTAGCGCAATCCGGGCACAGGGGGCCGGCGGGCAGAACGTAAATAAGGTTTCTAGTGCAATTCATTTACGCTTTGACATTAGCGCCTCATCCCTGCCTGATCTTTTTAAAGAACGTTTACTGAAACTAAATGATCAGCGTATCAACTCGGAAGGCGTCATAGTTATTAAAGCCCAGCAATACCGTAGTCAGGAAAAGAATCGAGAAGAAGCTCTAAGAAGGTTGCTTGAGCTAGTTGAAAGCGTAACGAGCTTACATAAGAAACGTAAAATAACCAGGCCCACTCAAGGCTCTGACAAGAAACGCCTTGATAACAAAACTCGACGAGGACAGATTAAGGCCATGAGAGGAAAAGTTGGAGACTAAAAATAATTTGTAAAAAATGCCTTAATCCAGTCCTATAGTGCAGAAAAATTACCTCCTACATCAATATTTCCAGCTACCCTGACTTATCTTTGTTTCTTGAAATACTACGAACATCTCCACGCCTCACTATTAAACCAAGTGATTGATGTATAATCCCAATACTATAAATTATGTGTTATCGGAGATTACATGCCTATTTACGAATACCGGTGCGAGTCTTGTGGCTCTAAAAAAGAACATCTACAGAAACTAAGTGATGCGCCTATCGCAGTCTGTCCTTTATGTAGTAGCAATGCATACACTAAGCTTATTTCTGCTGCTGGCTTTCAGTTAAAAGGTAGCGGTTGGTATGCCACTGATTTTAAGAACGGCTCACAATCAAAATCAAAAGTGGAAACGGGAGTAAAGAACAAAGCTACATCTACTGCGCCCGAAACCACGCCCAAAACTACACCTGACACTGCGCCAGGAACTAGTACTGGAACAGTTCCGCCTTGTACTACCAAATAAAAACATCTAACACGGGTAATTGTTTAACATGAAACGCTATTTTATAACCGGACTCCTTATCTGGGTACCCTTGGGCTTGACCGCCTGGGTTCTTAAATTCTTGATTGGCACTATGGACCAATCATTGCTCCTGCTACCCGACAGCCTGCAACCTGAACGCATGCTGGGATTGAGCATTCCTGGAGTAGGTACAATTCTTACACTGCTTGTAGTATTCATAACTGGCCTGCTAACCGCAAATATAATCGGCCAAAAACTGGTCTCGTTTTGGGAAGGAGTGTTGTGGCGCATCCCAGTGGTTAAATCAATTTATTGGGGTATTAAACAAGTCAGCGACACTCTATTCTCAAGCCAAGGGGAAGCCTTTCGCAAAGCACTATTGGTTCAATATCCACGCGAGGGTTCGTGGACAATTGCATTCATGACTGGACAACCAGGTGGCGACGTGGTCAATCACCTTAAGGGTGAATACATAAGTGTCTATGTACCGACGACGCCTAATCCCACCTCTGGATTCTTTCTAATGATGCCGAGAGGTGACGTAATTGAACTTGATATGAGCGTAGATACGGCACTGAAGTATATTATTTCCATGGGTGTCGTCTCACCCGACAATGGTAACAAGAACCTTGACCAATAAAATAAATATAACGCCGGCTTCTTACAAAGTTACAAACTCTAACTGATACTTGATTCCTAACATACCATGCGCACTAATTACTGTGGCTTCATTGACACTCAATATCTTAACCAAACAGTTACCCTATTCGGTTGGGTGCATCGTCGTCGCGACCATGGAGGAGTAATCTTCATTGATATGCGCGATCGAGAGGGTCTAGTACAAATTGTATGTGATCCAGACAACGTAGTCGCGTTCCAGAGTGCTGAAAAAATCAGAAACGAATTCGTACTCAAGATCACCGGAATAGTTCGCCATCGTCCAGAGGGAACTGTCAACTCAAATCTCACTAGTGGAGAAATTGAAGTACTGACGCAATCTATTGAAATACTTAATGCCTCTCTGACGCCACCCTTCATGATGGATGACGAGAATCTGAGTGAGACCGTACGTCTAGAGCATCGCTATCTTGATCTTAGGCGCCCACAGATGCAAACAAATTTGCGATTGCGCTATAAAGTTACGATGGCGATTCGTAAGTTCCTAGACCAACATGGTTTTATCGATATAGAAACACCAATGTTAACCAAATCTACACCGGAAGGGGCGCGTGACTATTTAGTACCATCACGCATCAATGCTGGACATTTCTTTGCACTTCCACAATCACCACAATTATTTAAACAATTACTGATGGTTTCTGGGTTCGATCGATATTACCAGATTACAAAATGCTTTCGCGATGAAGACCTGCGTGCCGACCGTCAGCCAGAATTTACGCAGATTGATATCGAAGCATCCTTCCTTACAGAAACTGAGATTATGATGCTAATGGAAGAAATGATATGTAATTTGTTTAGTTGTGTAATGCAAATTAAGCTGCAATCTCCCTTCCCACGCCTGACATTTTCTGAGGCTATGTTGAAATATGGTTCTGATAAACCTGACTTACGCATACCGTTGGTGCTAACCGAACTTACCGATGTAACGAAGGAAGTGGAGTTCAAGGTATTCCGTGAAGCTAGCCAGAAACCTGGTGGGCGTGTAGCGGCGTTATGTGTACCTCAAGGTGGCAAACTATCTCGTAAGGAAATAGACGACTATACTAGTTTTGTTGGAATTTATGGCGCTAAAGGGCTTGCCTACATCAAGATTAATTCTCTAGAGAAAGGACTTGAAGGATTACAGTCGCCAATTTTGAAATTCTTACCAGAAACGGTAATAAAAATCATTCTTGAGCGCACTGACGCTAAAGATGGCGATCTTATATTCTTTGGTGCCGGTAAGTCCAAAATAGTTAATGAGTCATTAGGTGCGTTACGTACAAAAGTTGGACATGATCGGGGCCTTACTGAACCCGGCTGGAAACCTTTATGGGTTATAGATTTTCCAATGTTTGAACGAGACGAGGAAGAGAATCGCTGGCAGGCACTTCATCACCCATTTACTTCTCCCGCTGATGGTCACGAGAACTTGTTGGAGACAGACCCTGGCAAAGCTTTATCAAAAGCGTACGACATGGTACTAAATGGCTCTGAGATTGGAGGAGGTTCGGTACGTATTCATCGTCAAGAGATACAGTTAAAAGTGTTCCGTGCTTTAAATATCGGAGTTAATGAAGCCCAAGAAAAATTTGGTTTTTTGTTGGAAGCCTTACAGTATGGTGCGCCGCCTCATGGCGGAATTGCATTTGGGCTTGATCGTGTTGTTACTATGATGACGGGTTCAGAATCGATACGCGATGTTATTGCTTTCCCCAAAACACAGCGCGCTCAGTGCCTATTGACTCAAGCACCAAGCATAGTAGACGAAAAACAGTTACAAGAACTACATATACGGCTAAAACATACTGAGACACCGAAAGTATGAAGCACTGATACTGACTCAATTTAAGGTCAGCCTGCTTTTCCACTCGGTGTTTCTAACCAGATGTCATGGAGAGATATAAAACCCCTATTTCTGTACTGGTAGTGATCCATACTCCTAGTATGCAAGTCTTGTTATTGGAGCGAGCTGACCACCCAGGTTATTGGCAGTCAGTTACTGGTAGCCAACACCAGGGTGAAACGTTATCACAAACGGCAGAACGAGAAATTGCCGAAGAAACGGGGCTGGATGCTACTAATTTCTTATTAACCGACTGGAATTTTCTGAGTAAATACGAGATTTTTCAGGAATGGAAATGGCGTTATGCTCCAGAGGTAACACACAATACTGAACATGCTTTTAGCCTGCTTTTACCAGATCCCCTTCCAGTTACAGTATCACCACGAGAACATCTACGATATGCTTGGCTTCCCCAGCAAGAAGCTGTAGAAAAAGTTTTTTCGTGGAGCAATGCAGAAGCAATACGCAAGTTACACCCCTCAATAGAAACGCACAAGAAAAGAAAATATAGCGCTTTAAGTATCTACGAGAACACATACCTAGTATTCTTGTCTTAATAATATAATCCATATTCCTTTTAGTGGAGTGGCTATGCAAGAAGAAGTTATTGAATTTGAACAATTTGACACACTACAAGATGATGCCTGTGAACAGCGCATTATCGCGGCAAAAGCTGCGCTAGGAAAACGGGCGATAATACTTGCACATCACTATCAGCGAGCGGATGTTTATAAGCACGCTGATCTCACAGGAGACTCACTTGGACTTTCACGTCTCGCAAGCCAAGCTGATGCAAAATACTTAGTATTTTGTGGTGTACATTTTATGGCTGAAGTAGCTGACATTCTATCTAAACCAGAGCAAATCTCTATTCTACCCGATCTCTCAGCAGGATGCTCAATGGCCGATATGGCAAGCCTTTCAAAGGTAGAAAGAGCTTGGCGCGAATTGGCGAACGTGATCGATCCTGATGAGACCATTACACCTGCAACTTACATTAACTCTGCGGCTGATCTAAAATCATTCTGTGGAAAACACGGCGGGATCGTCTGCACTTCTAGTAATGCTCTTGATATTCTTAAATGGTCTTTCTCACGTCGCGAGAAAGTATTATTTTTTCCTGATCAACACTTAGGACGTTGGAGTGGACACAAACTAGGGGTTTCACAGGATGAAATGCCCGTATGGGACTTTGATGAACCAATGGGCGGGCTTAGCCAGGAACAGATTAGAAAAGCCAAAATTCTACTATGGAAGGGACACTGTTCAGTTCACCAAATGTTTCAACCGCAGCATATTCTAAATTTCCGAAATCAGTATCCTGATGGATTGGTGATTTCACATCCTGAATGTAGTTTTGAAGTTTGCAATAATTCTGATTACGTTGGCTCTACTGAATTCATCATTAACACTATTCAGGAGGCAAAGAGAGGTACTCGCTGGCTAGTGGGTACCGAGTTAAATCTCGTCAGCCGTATTGCTGAGGAATTTAAACCTGAGGAAAAGATTATACAGTTCATGTCCCCGACAGTATGTATGTGCTCTACCATGGCTCGCATTGATCCCCAACACCTTGCTTGGACGCTAGAAAATCTGGTAGCAGGAAAAATAGTAAATCAAATTAGTGTGCCAGAAACGGAAGCAAAGTTAGCAAAACTTGCGCTACAACGGATGTTAGAAATTTCATAGGATAATCGATATATGAACCAACAATTAAATTGAATATCACTAAATTTTATAAACCGTATTAATCCTATCGTTTATCACATGCTCGATAAGCTGCACATAGCCACATATAATATTCACAAGGGATTCTCTCATTTCAACCGGCGCATGATGATACACGAGCTACGTGACCGATTGCGGGTTTTAAATGCTGATGTAATCTTTTTACAAGAGGTGGTCGGTCACCATAAGGGCCATTCTACCCGCTATAAAAACTGGCCAAACAGTCCTCAATATGAATTCCTGGCAGACTCAACATGGCCTGATTTTGCCTATGGAAAAAATGCGGTGTACGACAAAGGACATCATGGAAACGCAATTCTTAGCCGCTATCCCATTGTACTCTGGGATAATGAAGACGTTTCAACGCACCGCTATGAGAGCCGCGGCATGCTCCACTGCGAAATTAGTATCCCAGGATGGCAGGAAAATCTACATTGCGTTTGTATCCATCTAGGTTTATTTGCGCCCGGAAGACGCAAACAGTTACTAGCCCTAAATCTCCGCATAGAACAACTGGTACCACCGCAAGCGCCTCTAATTATCGCGGGCGACTTCAATGACTGGCGGGAAATGGCAAATCACACCCTGATTGATCAACTAGGGATGACCGAAGTTTTTGAATTAACCAATGGAAGAGCGGCACGTAGCTATCCCTCATGGCTACCAATATTCCGACTTGATCGAATCTATGTACGAGGCTTTGACGTGGAAGAAACTCAGATACATCAGGGTCGTCCTTGGTCAAGGATTTCGGATCATGCTGTACTATCTGCAAGGATGATCTGTAAGTGAATATTCCTGACTTTGTCGAAGGTAATCGTATTACTCTTCTACATAATGGATCAGAATATTTTCCAGCACTTGAAGCTGCTATTGATGGAGCACAGAATGTGGTTCATCTTGAAACCTATATCTTTGAGTACGACGCTACTGGTGTTCGAATTTCTGAGGCATTGAAGAGGGCTGCAAGGCGCGACGTGACAGTCCGTCTTCTACTAGATGGGTTCGGCTCTCAGGATTTACCACAAGAAGAGATACAGAGTATGCTTAATGCAGGTGTACAAATACTCATTTTTAGAAAAGAAACTTCACCTTTCGGGCTGCGGCGCAATCGATTACGTCGAATGCATCGCAAGCTGGCGGCGATTGATTCAAGTATCGCTTTTGTCGGTGGAATTAATATAATTGATGATCTTAACCATCCCGAACCACTCACTCCACGTTTCGATTTCGCAATTTCAATTGAAGGCCCACTACAAAGAAAAATTATTTCGGCAGCCCAGCATTTATGGATGATAGTAGCATTGGCACGTCTTAAAAAAAGCTGGGTGAAGCACGATGAAATGCCTCGTTCTTCAAGCCAGCTAAGTGGTAACCAGCGTGGAGCGCTTGTAATACGCGATAATTTTCGTCACAGGCGCGATATAGAAGAAGTTTACCTCCATGCCATCACTAATGCATACAGTGAAATTATTATTGCCAATGCTTACTTCCTACCTGGTATCAATCTCCGTCGAGCCCTTAGTGATGCTTCTAAACG
>SPBV01000231.1 GCA_004525885.1 Nitrosomonadales bacterium | reverse complement strand
TGGTTGTAAATGCTGGAACAGCAGACAAGGATTTGTCATGGATACAAACTAGGCGCGATGAACTTGCTCCTGGATTGAAAATTAACCCGCGCCGAGATCTTGCTATGATTGCAGTTCAAGGCCCAAATGCCCGCGCTAAGGTTTGGCAAGTCATTCCCGGGGCCCAAACTGCAACTGAAAATTTAAAACTTTTCCAGTCAATCATGTATGAGAAATATTTTATTGCCCGTACTGGATATACTGGTGAAGATGGCTTTGAGATCACATTGCCCGTAAGTGATGCTGAACATTTATGGAATGCTCTCCATGCGGTAGGAGTTACGCCTGCTGGACTAGGCGCACGCGACACGTTACGACTTGAAGCTGGCATGAATCTTTATGGCCAAGATATGGATGAAACCACCAGTCCACTAGAATCAGGGTTGTCCTGGACAGTTGATTTAAAAAGTGAGCGTAATTTTATTGGCAAAAAATCACTTTTAGAAATGCAGTTGAAATATCAATTACTTGGTCTGTTGCTACTAGATCGCGGTGTATTACGAAATCACCAGAAAATCTCTATGCTACATAAAAAAGAAGAAATCGTAGGTGAAATTACCAGCGGTGGTTTTTCACCTACGCTAAATACATCTATTGCGCTAGCACGATTGCCATTACAAATATCTATAGGCGATGAAGTACAAGTATTGGTGCGAGACAAGGCGCTGCGAGCAAGAGTAGTGAAATATCCATTCGTTAGGAATGGAAAAAGCTTAATTTAAATTGAATTGAATTGAATTATAAAGTGACATTATTTATTTTCGGAGCGCAAACATGAATATTCCAACCCATCTTAAATACACCAAATCCCACGAATGGGTAAAGCTTGAAGAAGACGGTACTGTTACGACTGGAATTACGGACCATGCCCAAGAATTACTTGGTGACATGGTATTTGCAGAGATCCCGAAAGTTGGGCGCCATCTTAAGCGAGGGGAAGAATGCGCTGTTGTTGAATCGGTTAAAGCGGCTGCTGATGTGTACGCACCTATCTCTGGAGAAGTAATCACAACCAATCCTGAGCTTGAATCAGCGCCAGAAAAAATTAATCAGGACGCCTATTCGGCATGGCTGTATAAATTAAAACCTTCCAACACATCCGACCTAGGTGAACTACTCGACCCAACTGAGTATCAGAAGATACTAGATAACGAATCACATTGATAAAGCTATGACAAGAGAAAAATATAGTGTAGACAGTATCTCCATATACTACCTCCAAATTCTCATATTCGATACTCACTAAACGCGATTCACGGAAACAAACTATGCCGTTCATTCCACATACTAAAGAAGATGTAACTGCAATGCTTGCAAGCATTGGCACAAAATCTATTGAAGAACTTTTTGATGAAATTCCGCCCACTTTAAAAAGCGGGAAATTAAAAGGAGTACTACCAGGATTGAATGAAATGGAAATCTCCAGGCTGATGTTGGAACGAGCCGAAGCAGATGGTCGCTATCTCAATTTTATTGGTGCAGGTGCATACGAACATCACATTCCTGCCGCAGTATGGCAAATTACTACTCGGGGTGAGTTTTATTCCTCTTACACCCCATATCAGGCGGAGGCAAGCCAAGGTACTCTGCAACTACTTTACGAATACCAAACCATGGTGGCATCACTCACCGGCATGGATGTATCAAACGCAAGTATGTACGATGGTGCTTCTGCGCTAGCCGAAGCAATACTGATGGCAGTACGTTCTCATAAGAGTTCACGTAGAGTATTGATGCCATCTACTATTCATCCTGTTTATCGCAAGGTAGTAAACACTATCGTAAAGAATCAGTGTATTGAAATCATAGAAGTTCCTTATTGCACAGAGTGTGGACACATTCTTGTGGAAAGCCTAGCTCCCTTTGCAGGCCAAGACATTGCAGCGCTAGTAATTCCTCAACCAAATTTCTTCGGTGTACTCGAACAAGTTGATACACTTACCGATTGGGCACACAACAACAACGCATTAGCTATTGGCGTAGTTAACCCCTTAGCTCTAGCAATACTTACACCACCTGGTGAATGGGGTACTAAAGGTGCAGATATAGCGGTGGGTGAGGGTCAGCCATTAGGTATTCCACTTTCTAGTGGTGGGCCGTACTTTGGCTTCATGTCTTGTAAGCAGGAATTGGTAAGACAAATGCCGGGACGTATCATAGGTCGCACAACGGACTTAAATGGAAAAACCGGTTTTGTCTTAACGCTTCAAGCACGTGAGCAACATATTCGGCGCTCTAAAGCTACTTCTAACATTTGCACCAATCAAGGATTAATGGTCACAGCTGCCACCATTTATATGGCCTTGGTTGGACCAGAAGGGTTACGGCGAATAGCCGAGAAATCTCATGCAAATACCTTGGCTCTAGTAGAACAATTAGAAACTTTGAAAGGAGTAAAAAGAACCTTCAGCGGACCTTTGTTTCATGAAGTAGCAATAACGTTGCCAACGCCAGCGGACAATGTGTTGCAAACTCTCAAAGCACAAAGAATATTAGCTGGACTAGATATAAAGGAATACTATCCAGAACTGGGGCATACAATACTATTGTGTGCTACTGAAACCAAAATACCAGCTGACTTAATAAAGTTTACGGAGTGTCTGGGTCAGGTATTAGCCAAGCATGACACTTCTACGATCAAACCAGCCTAGATTTGATTGATTCTGCTTCACCCTCAATTAAGGAGAAAAATATGGTCACGTTTGCAGGCACCCCCATCAGAGTAGAAGGAAACTTTCCAAAAGTGGGTACTAAAGCTCCATCCTTTTCATTAGTAGACAAAGATTTAAACGATACTTCACTGGAAAATTTTGCTAATAAGAGAAAAGTGCTTAACATCGTACCTAGTCTCGATACGCCCGTATGTGCAATTTCTACCCGTAAATTTAACGAAAAAGCTAGCAAGTTGAATAATACTGTGGTGCTAATAATCTCTGCTGACCTGCCTTTTGCAATGAGCCGCTTCTGCACCACAGAAGGCTTAGATAAAGTGGTGGCATTGTCTACCATGCGCGGCGCAGATTTTAAGCGGAATTATGGTGTTGCCATTACCGATAGCCCCTTAGCTGGCGTCACAGCACGTGCTGTGATAGTGTTGGACGAGTCCGACAATGTGATACATGCTGAATTAGTGTCAGAAATAAAGGATGAACCGAATTACGATGCAGCTTTGGCTGCTTTGAAATAATATTATTGATGAGGCTCGAAATTTCACCATGCTGATATTTGAACACTCACGTCCTGGAAGA
>SPBV01000239.1 GCA_004525885.1 Nitrosomonadales bacterium | reverse complement strand
GGCGCTGAACCTTAATTTCAGCTTTACCCACTACGGGAGTATTTTTATTTAAACCAAACATAAAAAACCTCCTTTTTTAAGATCCCATATTACAGGAAATAGGTATCTATTCCTGCTGCTAGTAATAGATCATATTGAGATTCTACTAGTTCTTTTATGAGTAATGCAGGGATACCACTGACCACACTATTTTCCACTGCTAGCCATCCTACAGCATCTGTTGGTCCTAGGCTAACAACATAGCCAAAATCGCGATGAAGATAAGGTTCAAATAATTTTAAAACACTTGAATCCCGTAAAATATTTCGTGCAGCTAGTTTACCTTTACGTACTGCAGATTGAGCTGACATGCTGTTTGATCCACAAGAACTGTAGGTAGAACAATCACCTGCCGTAAAAATATTTTGCATAGTTTGCTGGTTTATTCTGACTTGACCGAAGGTGTTTGCAGATAATAAATTATCAGGTCTATTGCCAACAAATAGGAGTGTCATCAAGGAAGAAAGTTCATACTCTTGCTTTGTCTCTTTTGATTCAAGCAAAATCCTGTCTTTTTGCTGTTCTCGGTAATACGTATCAGGGTAGAAATCGATGCCAAGATCGTTCATTCTGGCTTCAGTGTATTGAGAGAAACCTGTAGGAAACTGCTGAAGCACTCGATTATTTCCATTGATTAATCGAAGATTGCATTCTATTTTTTGGCGGCGAATGAAATGAGCAATTTCGAATAGAAATTGAATTCCTGTTGCACCTCCACCTACTATTGAAATGTATGGTTTTTCTTGAGTAGCTGTTGCCAAATAACGGTGTAACAGATCGGGTCCGGGTACAGTCATAAAATCATTCAAATCGATTACATTATTTTCTCGATCGACCCGTACAGAAGCCGCTCCTGATGCTATTAAAACGTAATCAAATTCTAGTATTTCTTCATGAATAGTAATGGATTTATTATTTTGCCATTGCCAAATATTATCCTCTGTTATAGTTATTTCAGCACAGATATGGCGACAACCAAATCGTTTTTCCAGAACAGAGAATGGGACTAGGAAATCCCGTAACGGATGTCTGAAAGTTTCGTGAAGGTGAGTAATCTTAATGTGTTTGGATCTGGGGTCAACGATAGTTATGTCAGCATCTGGCATAAAATGTAAAAGTGTAGTCAACGCAGTGATACCTGCATATCCACCCCCTATGATCACAATTTTGAGTTGTTTGCGTATAGGTATATAAAAATGCAAAAAGATCACATTTTTCCTTGGAAAATCTTGCGGTAATTCTAGCACTTTTCAGCTATTAAGATTCTCATGTACCCAATGTAAGATTGTTATTAATTCAGTATGGTTCAATTTTGTATTATCTAATATACTCCAGTTTGGTTTAGAATCAGCAATAGATACAGGTACCGCATAAAAGTTATGAGCCTGGTTTAGATGCTTGATATGGTTGCCGTTCTTTAGTGCGTTAATTTTTAATCAATTAGTAAAGATATAACCTTTTTAAAAGGTTTTCTCTGGGCGCCAATTTTTTACAGACCATTTCCAGAAATATGAAACACTGTTTTCAAACAATTCTATTGTGGGATCCTTGCCGAGAAAACTAACCGCCACTCTTAATTATGCTTCATGGTTAGCCGCATCAAGCGGTATTCCTGAGTCAGTTCGCTAAGTTTCATACCTTAATTATTAGATACCACAAGTAAATGCATATAATTAGGAGTTTGATATCCTAGCAATTTTTGTAGGCAAATCTGACGATGGGTGGGATCTATCAAATCTGCACCGCGTACCACATGGGTGATGCTTTGTTCGGTGTCGTCTACTACTACTGCAAGTTGTTGATAAACGTAGATGCCACCAGTTCTACGCAACACGATATCACCTATGTCGGTTTCCAGTCGTCGGCTAACTGGACCTTGTAAGGCATTCTCGAATTTAATAAGATCATTATTAGTTCTAATGCGGGGTACGCTGATTTGTCTTCTCTTATTTGGTGGGCTGTTACGGCAAGTACCAGAATATACGGGGCCGCTAATTCCCGTTATACTTGAATCATCTATCTCTGTACGAGTACAGATACGAGGATAAATTGCGTCATATTTGTTAAATAGGGCAAGCGCAATTTGGTAGATTCTATTTCTCTGACTTTGATAGATTACGTCTTGGTCCTATTCCATCCCTATAATTTCAAGAGTGTTAAGGATTTCGTATGATGCGGCGGGGCTCTCACGTGGTGAATCTAAGTTTTTGATTTTGAATAGCTATTTGCCATTATGAGACTTTGCTTCCAGATGGCTTCCAACGGCGACAACCAGTGAGCCAAAAGTAGCGACCCGTAAGGAGATGGGCCGAAACGACTACAATAATTTGGAACAGTAGATAAGCTGTTAGTCAAGGTAGAAGACTATCAAATCAATGTTATCAAGTATCTTACTTCAGGCGTGTATGCTGGAACCCAGACGGGTTGGAAGCCTTAACTGCTTATATACTAAGGCGACTGGATGGCATTATGACGTTGTTTCCGCCATTAGATGTGTCTGATGACATCAATTGTTACTGATGTTCATTGTAGTTTTCTTCGTTACAGCCTTGCACTAAGCGCAGACTTGCCGAAGATAGCTAGTAAAGTATTCAAATTAAGTATCTTGGTGGCCTGTACAGATTTACCCTAGATGTTTGACGGAAAGTGAGTAAATATGAGTCACCATATAGTTTTTCTTGATCGAGGTTCAGTTAAGGCACAGATACGTAGCCCAAATTTTAAACACACATATGAAGAGTATTCTAGAACATCGTTAGATCAGATTGTGACGCGGCTCAGGCACGCAACTATAGCAATTATTAACAAGGTACAGTTAAATGAAGAGATGCTAGTTAAATTGCCCCAGCTAAAAATGGTTGCTGTTACTGCAACTGGTTATGACTGCGCGGACATATCCGCCTGCCGAAAACACGGTGTCACAGTAGCAAATATCCGAAACTATGCAACGCACGCCGTGCCAGAGCATGTATTTATGATGGTTCTGGCTTTACGTAGAAATCTAATGGCATATCGGCGGGATATTGAAAACGGTATGTGGCAGAAATCTGATCAATTTTGTCTTTTTACACATGACATCGGTGATTTGTATGGGTCAACTATGGGTATTATAGGTAAAGGCGCAATAGGGAAGAGTACTGCCACGATTGCGCGTAGTTTTGGTATGCACGTAATATTTGCG
>SPBV01000188.1 GCA_004525885.1 Nitrosomonadales bacterium | reverse complement strand
GATAGTTGACCAAATATTGAGGAGGAAGACCGATCAAATACTCTGCCAATAGTGTTAAGTGTTTCGCCACGTTGCCAGCGATCCCACATCTCTGTTTTTTGTGTCGTTGTATAATTTATTCGTGTTCGATGTACCATTTTCTACACTCCATCTTTTTACTGCTAAGATTAAAGTGTTGCATCGACCAATTGAAGTCACCGCGCAAAGCAGACATTCATTTCCTGAATATACTTCGCCGGAATTTCTCCTGTTAAGAATTTTTAGGGCCAAATATATATCCTTTCAAACATTATCAATCCGACTTGAGAAATTTATCGTGAATACGACGTATGATGTACCAGACAAGCAACAATACAATCGGTATCATTACTCCGGTAACCAGTTCAGGATGAATTGGTAAACCAGCGGCCTTACCTGCCTTGGTTAAGTACAACAACAGACTAATCACATAATATGAGATAGCTGCAATTGATAAACCTTCTACCGTGCGTTGTAGTTTCAACTGTAATTCCTGTCCACGCGTAAGTTTTTCGAGCAATTGTTGGTTTTGTGCTTCTGTCAGAATATTTACCCGCGTGCGAAGCAGAGCACTCGTTTGCATGATTCTTTCAGAAAGCGAGGCCATACGCTGTGCGGTAGATTCTACTTTTGCTATAGCTGGGGAAAGACGATGCGACATAAATTCACCAATAATTTGCGTGCCGGGTATGGCTTTCTCTCTTAATTCGGCGATACGTTGAGTCACCATCTTGTCGTAGGCATGTGTAGCCGTAAAACGATTCATATGTTCGATAGTAGCGCGCTCGATACGTACTGCAAGTGAAATCAGCCTGTCAAGCAATTCTTGCTCAGAAACGGCTTGATTTTCCAGCTGGGCTGTGATGCCAGCTAACTGCTGCTCAGAATTGGCCAGTACAGGATCAAGTTGCTTAGCCACCGGCAGGCCTCGCAGTGCCATGAGGCGGTAAGTTTCTATTTCGAGCAGGCGCTGGGCAACGCGCCCTGTCCTAGTTTCGGATGTTTCAGGCGGCGCAACCACCAGCATTCGTTCAAAACCGGTGTCACGCAGCATGAAATCCGTCACCACAAGTGAATGGCTATTTCTTCCGACAAGGGAAGCTACCACGGGACGTTCGCCAAACCAATTACGAGCCGACTTTAACGTTTCTTCTGAACGATTCAGGTCTCCATGCACCATAACCAGTTTGATAGCAGCAAAGGTTTTACCTGGAATTCCAGCTAACCAACCCTCTGGCAAGGCTAAGGATGAAAGTAATTCAGGATCTATCGCGCCCAGTTGTGCGCCCTCAGGTACATGCTGCACAAGTGTGTAGCTTGTAAACTCAGTGTGGCGCTCCCATCTCAGGGTATAGCCCTGCAATCGCAAGCGGAGAAAGTTGCGCTGCTGCAAATCCTCAATCATGATCGCTTCCTGACCCGGTAGGTCGCGTAAATGTTCACACTCTTGTTCAAGTGTGATGTCGTTGCTAATCACAGCGACGTAAATCACCAACGCGGGCAAGTGGATACGCTGACTTGTACGAGCATGCACTTCGTTATGCAACAGAACACGTTGCGGATCAGCAGAAGGCAGCAAGTCGTTAAAAATACAATCAGTGTTCTGAATCATGCTTATAGTATAGAAGGATAAACAATTTTTCTGTTGATTTTAATGTTTTTGGTTAGGGTGATGCACACATTTTTCTTCAATAATTTTCATTTAAATCTTTCCTGTCACTACTTGTAAATGCATAAAAGAAAAACCCAATACAATGAGATGAATTACAAGAGAAAAATAAAAGATTTCATGATAGCCATGGGTCCTAAAAGATTATTGTAGTTGTTTACCTCTAATTGCCCCATAACAAAGCCATATTGACTAACGTCCGTATTTGGCACAAAGCTGACATTCAAGGGTGCGATTAAAAAAAGAGCCACGATTATTTTCCAGCTTAATTTTTGTTTAGTCGTTGAGAAGCTGAAAATAAAAAATTCTAAACTGTTACCAGATAGATCAAGTATCTTGTAGGATCAAAAAAGTATCTGTGTGTTGCAACTACCTCAACAGATCATCTCATTTGTGAAGCTATCTATTAATAGGTGTATTATTAAATAAAGGCGTTGTCCTGAGTTTCTGAATGGGGTTCTTCCACTTTTTTTCTTATCCTTATGACTTATAGAACTGACACACTCAAAGTAAACACATGTCACATGAATAAAATTGGCTATCAGGATAGTGGTCATATTTTTGACAGGCCTTCATGTCAGCAAGATGGATAAAACCTTTGTTAAAAATAAAACCCCATATTCATTTTGATAACAGTTATGCACGGTTGCCTGGACAATTTTATACACGTCAGAACCCAGTGCCTGTTTCTGCACCTTCACTTATCAGAATTAATCATGCGCTGGCCCAAAAGCTTGATATTGATCCGGTATGGCTGAAATCAGATGAAGGAATATCCGTCGTTGCAGGCAACAAAGTCCCCGATGGGGGAGAGCCAATCGCTACAGTCTATGCCGGACATCAGTTCGGCGGCTGGAATCCACAATTGGGCGATGGCCGTGCTATTTTACTGGGTGAAGTCTTAAACAATCAAAATGAGCGCTATGATTTTCAATTGAAAGGCTCTGGTCCTACTCCTTATTCGCGGGGGAACGATGGCCGCGCACCACTAGGGCCTGTTTTACGTGAATATATAGTTAGTGAAGCCATGGCCACTTTTCGCATCCCTACAACACGGACATTGGCTGTTGCTGCAACCGGTGATCCCGTATATCGGCAAGGTATTTTACCCGGCGCTATTCTTGTGCGCATTGCAAAAAGCCATATCCGCATCGGAACATTTGAGTTTTTCTCTTTTCGTAATGATCAGGAAAGTCTCAGGCTTTTAACTGATCATGTCATACAGCGGCATTATCCTAAAGCTGCTGAACAGAAGAACCCGGTTCTTGCTATGCTCGATGCTGTCATTGAAAATCAGGCATACTTAAT
This sequence comes from Nitrosomonadales bacterium, assembly GCA_004525885.1. GTDB lineage: Bacteria > Pseudomonadota > Gammaproteobacteria > Burkholderiales > Nitrosomonadaceae > BJGV01. The sequence continues at coordinate 970 of SPBV01000188.1, read as the reverse complement.
CGCTGCCTGGCAACAAATCGGATTTATTCATGGGGTTATGAACACGGACAACATGCTACTGTCCGGAGAAACAATTGATTATGGCCCATGTGCTTTTATGGACGAATATCATCCGGGGACTGTGTTCAGCTCCATTGATCGAAATAGTCGTTATGCTTATGGCAATCAACCTGCCATCGGGCACTGGAATTTGAGGAATCTAGCACAAGTTTTGATTCCTTTGCTGAATAAGAACCGTGATAAAGCCAGAGAACTGGCACAAGATTCTATCAATAAATACATGAATTTACTCACAAAATCCTATCAAAATGGCATGATGATGAAACTTGGTCTATGTAATGTCATGCCAGATGATATAAAACTAATTAAAGATTTATTGGCTATTATGGCCGAAGAAAAAATGGACTACACTTTGACCTTCAGGTATCTGTCCGATCTGGCAGGTGATGATGCCAGGGATGGAGTTGGCGATCTTATTACTTTCTCTGAAAAATTTAGCTTTTGGCTGGAACGCTGGAAAAAACGATTAATATTAGATGAGCAGACCTCTATACAACGGCAGGCTAGAATGTACGCCCTGAACCCAGTCTTTATACCACGCAATCATCTTATCGAAGAAGTTATCCAAGCCGCTGTTGGGGAGGGCAATTTCAATCTTTTTCATCAACTTGTCGATATTATAACGCATCCCTTTGAATACAAAGCGGCACTAAAGAAATATGCCTTGGCACCACGACCCGAACAAGTTGTTAACGAAACTTTTTGTGGAACATAGTTTTTTTATTCTAAATATACAAAAAATAGGTTTATTCGTATTTCCTGTTCTTCTGAACGTCTGCTTTTGGCGCAAAGCAGACATTCAAGACTTAAATACTTTCAATGATATAATTTTGAAACAAGATCAGAATTTCCCCGTAGAAACACACCAAGATAAAGAGTAATGAGATGAGCAGACCAGAGATATTGTTGG
>SPBV01000342.1 GCA_004525885.1 Nitrosomonadales bacterium | reverse complement strand
CCACAATATCAGTCCGTAGCATAAACATTGATGCGCCACCCTTGCTCGCGCCGAATCTTAACTTTAACTCAAATAGCTTCCTACTAAACGAACTGATTTATTGATTGATGGGTACATTGATGGGTACAACAAAAAAGCGCCCATAAAGGCGCTTAATTGTTTGATACTTGGCGGAGAGGGAGGGATTCGAACCCTCGATAAGCCTTTTGAGCCTATACTCCCTTAGCAGGGGAGCGCCTTCGACCACTCGGCCACCTCTCCTTTTGAAAAGGAGTAACAGAATAACGGTTTACAACTTCTTGGTCAAATAGGCATGCAGCTTTATACAAAACTTTAGGGTGCTTGATCTAGATCAAAAGATTTGTGAAGTATTCGCACCGCAAGCTCCATATATTTTTCGTCTACAATTACAGAAATTCTTATCTCTGAAGTAGAAATCATTTGAATATTGATGCCCTCTTCTGCTAAAGAACGAAACATTTTGCTAGCAATGCCAACATATGAGCGCATACCTACGCCAACTATAGACACCTTAGCTATTCTGTCGCCCCCAACAACATCACGTGCACCGATGTGCGGTTGCACCTGACTCTTGAGCATATCCATCGTTCTCACAAATTCATTACGATGTACAGTAAATGAAAAATCTGTCATGCCATCGGATCCAACATTTTGGATTATCATATCTACATCAATATTTGCATCTGCTATAGGTCCAAGAATCTGATAAGCAATACCAGGACGATCTGGTACACCCAGTACAGTGACCTTTGCCTCATCGCGGTTAAATGCAATGCCTGAAATAATCGCCTGTTCCATATTTTCATCTTCCTCGAAAGTGATCAAGGTGCCTTCGCCTCCTTCTTCGAAGCTTGATAGCACCCTTAATCTAACCTTGTATTTACCTGCGAACTCAACGGAGCGTATTTGCAAAACCTTGGAACCAAGGCTCGCCAACTCCATCATCTCCTCAAAGGTGATAGTCTTTAGTCGCCGCGCTTCTGGCACAATACGTGGATCAGTAGTATACACACCATCTACATCTGTATATATCTGGCATTCCTTGGCTTTAAGCGCTGCTGCCAATGCTACGCTAGTAGTATCAGATCCACCACGACCTAAAGTCGTAATACTACCGGTTTCATCTACACCTTGGAACCCAGCTACTACCACGACATACCCAGCATCTAAATCCGCCTGCATTCTTTCGGTATCAACTTTAAGTATGCGTGCTTTGTTATAAGCGTTATCAGTATGTATCCGTACCTGAGCTCCAGTATAACTTTTGGCTTTTACGCCCATCTCAATAAGCGACATTGACAGTAGAGCCATGGAAACCTGTTCGCCAGTAGAAACCATAACATCCAGCTCTCGTGGGTTAGGATCAGCCTGAGCCCCCTTGGCTAAAGCAAGGAGACGATTAGTCTCTCCACTCATGGCAGAAACAACTACTACAAGTTGGTGTCCTAAGGCCCGGAATCTTGCTATTCGACAAGCAACATTCTTAATGCGCTCAATACTTCCAACCGATGTGCCTCCGTATTTTTGAACGATAAGTGCCACGATTACTAACGTTCCCCCTAATTACTTATAGATATATGGATATTACCTGATTCCCAGAAAGAACACTAAACATGTGTAATAATATCTCTGTAAATAGAGACCGTAGAGAACCTAAGTTATAAAACTCTTTGATTAAATATATGACCTCAGTGAAACTCTCCGCAAACTAAACCTCATCTAGTAGGATTTATGGATAAGGTCGGCGTGATACAAAGCGGTGGGGCACGTTATGAGAGTGGACGGAACATGCCCAAAAATGGCAATAGAACTAGTACACATCGAAAGAGTCGATCTATCTGAAATCCGAAAAGTTAATCTGATTGTAGCTGGATTTTTTAAAATAATAAATCCAGATTTGTATAAAAGCCCAAAGAAAACGGCCGAATTAAAGTAATTTTGCCTCGACATCTACTAGAACTAAAAATTCACTTCCTGTGTTTACT
>SPBV01000018.1 GCA_004525885.1 Nitrosomonadales bacterium | reverse complement strand
GAAAGAGTATTTGATCAAATGACTCATCTTTCCAGGATTTTTGCAACTACCCTAGGAGGTGTTATGGTAGACGATAATCGAGTTCCCTTAAGCGATAATGGAATAGATAGAATTAAGCAGAAGTTGAGTGGCATACAAGCCATAATGAAGTCACGTGACTTCCCTGCTGGAGGAGAGATTGCACAGAGGCTATTTGTGTGAATGGATATATTCCGGAACATATAACCCAGCAGATATATAAACTGCGTGAGGCTATAGAACGGCATAATTACAGGTATTCAGTTCTGGATGCCCCAAGTATTCCAGACTCAGAGTATGATAAACTTTTTCTTGAGTTACAACAATTAGAGCAAGGTTATCCTCAGCTTGTTACACCTGACTCCCCTACGCAGCGAGTAGGCGCTTCACCCCTCAAAGAATTTTCCCAGATTACACATCGTTTTCCAATGCTTTCTCTTAGTAATGAGTTTGAGATTGCAGCGGTAGAAGCATTTGACCGGCGAATATGTGAAGCACTAGGAACTGATAAAGTCGAATATTCAGTAGAGCCAAAATTTGATGGGCTCGCAGTAAATCTATGTTACGAAAATGGTTCATTTGTGACAGGCGCTACCCGGGGCGATGGGAGCACCGGAGAAGATGTTACGTTAAATTTGCGCACAGTCAAATCCATCCCGCTACATTTACGAACTGGTACACATAATGATCACATTCCTACCCTGCTGGAAGTACGCGGAGAAGTCCTAATGCTGAAGGAAGATTTTGAAAAACTTAATCAGCAACAGCGTGAAAAGAATGAAAAGGTATTCGTAAATCCACGCAATGCAGCTGCTGGTTCTTTGCGTCAGCTTGATCCTCGCGTAACAGCTACTCGAAGACTTACTTTTTTTGCTTATGGTATTGGCGAGCATGAAGGGGGTAAGGTGCCTCGTGACAAACATAGTAAAGTGATGGAATACATAGCTTCTCAAGGTTTCTCCGTAGCGGAAGAGTGCGATGTTTTAAGTGGTTCAGAGGAATTATTAACCTATTATCAAAAAATACAAAAACTTCGTGAATGTCTGCCCTATGACATAGATGGAGTGGTTTATAAAGTTAATAGTCTAGCGCAACAGAAGAAGCTTGGTTTTACTTCCCGTGCACCACGTTTTGCCGTAGCACATAAATTTCCAGCACAAAAAATAGAGACTGAACTGTTGGGAATTGATGTGCAGGTGAGCAGAACTGGCGTGCTGACGCCAGTTGCAAGATTGAAAGAAGTGTTTGTTGGTGGCGCCTACGTGACTAGTGCAACGCTACATAATGAAGATGAAATTAGTCGAAAGAATTTAATGATTGGTGATACCGTTATTGTACGGCGAGCAGGTGATGTAATTCCAGAAGTAGTCGGAATTGTGAAAGCTAAACGTCCAAGTAACGCGAAAATATTTATCATGCCTAATCAGTGCCCGGTGTGTAAATCTAAAGCAGTACGTATGCCAAATGAAACAGTGGTGCGCTGTACTGGTGGATTATTTTGTCCAGCACAACGAAAGCAGGCAATTCTACATTTTGCATCGCGTCGAGGGATGGATATTGAGGGTTTAGGAGACAAATTAGTAGGTCAATTGGTGGATAGCGATCTCATCAGAACACCTGCGGATCTTTATAATTTGGACATTTCAGCGCTTGTTAATTTGCCACATATGGCTAAAAAATCTTCTGGTAACTTGTTAACGTCTCTCAGAAAGAGCAAGAATCCTACGTTGGCACGGTTTATTTATGCAATCGGGATCCGTAATGTGGGGGTGACTACTGCTAAAGAATTGGCTCGATATTTTGGTAGTTTCAATAAATTAATGGAAGCAGATGTAGAAACCTTGCGGCAAATACCTGATGTTGGCTTGGTAGGAGCGCAAAGCATTGCAGATTTTTTTGCGGAGAAGCACAATATTGAAGTCATTAGTAAATTATTTTCAGACCAAGTTGGTGTAGAGTTGAAAGAAAATGTAAATGTGCGGAAAATTCAAGATGATAATAGTGCAAACAGAATTAATGGAAAAACTTTCGTATTAACAGGAACTCTTTCAAGCTTATCAAGGGAAGGTGCCAAAGAAAAAATTGAAAACCTGGGAGGCAAAGTTACTGGAAGCGTTTCTCGGAAAACTGATTATGTAGTAACCGGGGAAGATCCGGGCAGCAAGTATGAAGAGGCAGCTAAGTTGGATGTGACCATTTTAAATGAGGCGGAGTTGTTGCAATTATTGCAACATTAGGAGGATGGTTTGTATTTAGTTTTCCAAAATACGTAACGCTCATATGCTTTCTTCAAAAGAGGCGGAACAAATACTTGATACGGCTGAGCTGATTTATTCAGCGGCGGTTGTATCAGAAACCGTTCAGCGTATGGCTATGGATATCACCGATACGTTATCGGGAAAATGTCCATTGGTATTGAGTGTAATGGGGGGGGCGGTAGTTTTTACCGGACAATTATTGCCATTGCTGAGGTTCCCGTTGAATTTCGATTACTTACATGTCTCCCGATACAATAATAAAACTCGAGGTGATGAGGTTGATTGGAAAGTGGTGCCCCATACAGATATACAGGATAGAGTAGTGCTGGTATTGGACGATATTCTTGATGAGGGGATTACTCTTGCGTCAATACGTGAACGGATCATGAGCAGTGGCGCAAAGGCATTCTATTGCGCTGTTTTTGCTAACAAGGATATTGGCAAATCTAAGCCTATTAGTGCAGATTTTGTGGGCGTCACATTGCCTGATCGCTATGTCTTTGGCTTCGGTATGGATATATATGGTTCATGGAGAAATTTACCTGCAATTTATGCAGTGAAGGACTGAACCAAATTTTTTAATCTCTTATCTGGATATTTCATAAAATATGTTTGCAATCATTGGTGGATCTGGCATGGCCCAACTATCTTGTCTTGAAATATCTCATCGAAAAATAATAAGGACGCCATATGGCGAGCCATCTGGTCCTCTAACTTTTGGTAGTATCAATAAATATGAAATCGTATTTTTGGCGCGACATGGTTATGGGAATACCATCCCGCCCCATGCAGTGAATTATCGCGCCAATCTTTGGGCGCTAAATTCATTGAATCTTACCCGGATAGTGTCGGTTGCATCGGTAGGCGGTATTCGTTCTGATTTAGCACCCGGAAAGATTGTTATCCCTGACCAGATTATTGATCATACCTATGGCCGAAAATTTACATATTTTGAAGACGCTGAGAAGCCAGTTACTCACATTGATTTTACAGAGCCATATTGTGCGATAACACGTGGGTACATTCTAAAAGCAGCAAAAATAGGAAATGAGGAAATAATTGATGGGGGAGTCTATGCGGCAATGCAAGGACCACGTTTGGAAACTGCTGCTGAGATCAACAAATTAGAACGTGAAGGCGCTGACATGGTCGGCATGACTGGCATGCCAGAAGCGGCACTCGCAAAAGAATTGGGTTTGCGCTATGCAACCATTGCGGTAGTAGCTAACTATGCCGCTGGGCGGGGGACGAACGCACATGCTATTCGGTTGGAAGATGTTCATGCTGTACTGGATAATTCTATGGTGGGCGTAAGAAAGATTATTGAACGAGTGGTAGAACTCAATGGCGATTAAACCTGTTTTGAAAATGGGTGATGCGCGCTTGTTGCAGGTAGCAGAGAGAGTGGAGAAATTTGATACGTATGAATTGAAGAACCTAATTCAGGATATGCATGACACCATGGAAGCCAAGGATGGCGCGGGACTAGCGGCGCCACAGATTGGTGTTGGTCTGCAAGTGGTTATATTTGGTGTTGAGAAAAACTCACGCTACCCTAATGTGGAAGATGTGCCTTACACTGTATTAATAAATCCTGTACTTAAACCTCTCACACAAGGAATGGAGGAGGACTGGGAGGGTTGTTTGAGTGTACCTGGTATGCGAGGTATGGTGCCGCGTTTTTCCAGAGTTTCCTATCAGGGATTCGACCAGCATGGAAAATCTATTGATAGGAATGTAGACGGATTTCACGCTCGTGTGGTGCAACACGAATGCGATCACTTGCAGGGAATACTTTATCCTATGCGTATTACTAATTTTCGTACATTTGGTTATACAGAGGTGTTGTTTCCAGGTCAGAAATTGATGGAGTAATTCAGCAATAATTGCTTAGGGTTTCACCACCACCAATATTACTACTGCAATCAGAATTACTACTGGAATTTCATTAAACCAGCGATAGTAAATATGGCTGTGTAGATTCTGGTCTAGCTTAAAATTGGTAAGTAACCTGCCACAGTAGTAGTGGTAGGCAACCAGTACTGCAACCAGGAAAAGTTTAGTGTGCATCCAACTTCCAGAAATGCCATAACCTAGCCAGAGCCACATACCGAATATAATGGTTAATGCCGCGCCGGGTGTCATAATTCCATAGTAAAGTTTGCGTTCCATCACCTTGAAACGTTCAATACTAGGGAGGTCGTCACTCATGGCATGATAGACAAATAATCGTGGCAAATAAAAAAGCCCAGCAAACCAAGTGACCATAAATATAATGTGTAACGACTTTACCCAGAGCATTTAATTTCCTATTTTTCTCAAAGAAGATAATTATAGTAGAGGTAGTTTTATTTTTCTTGGTATTGATGTGATAAAGGTTCAGGTTTGGGAAAGTAGAACAGAACAGAACAGAGAGAGACCATATGAAAATGATTAAAACACGGGCTGCGGTTGCTTGGGGTCCGGGCCAGCCATTAAGCATCGAAGAGGTTGACTTGATGCCGCCACAAAAGGGAGAGGCGTTGGTTCGGATAGTGGCTGCTGGCGTCTGTCATACAGATGCGTATACTCTTTCCGGAAGAGATCCGGAAGGTAAGTTCCCCATTATCCTTGGACATGAAGGGGGTGGAATTATCGAGGCTTTAGGCGAGGGGGTTACCAGCGTTACCATAGGTGACCATGTGATACCGCTTTATATTCCAGAATGTGGCAAATGCAAATTTTGTAAATCAGGAAAAACTAACTTATGCCAGGCTATTCGAGCAACTCAAGGGCAAGGGTTGATGCCTGATGGCACTACGCGTTTTTGTAAGGATGGAAAGCCTATTTATCATTATATGGGCACCTCAACTTTCTCAGAATATACTGTGGTGCCCGAAATTTCTTTAGCAAAAATCAGTAAGGAAGCGCCGTTAGAGAAGGTTTGTCTGCTTGGCTGTGGGGTAACCACAGGTATGGGTGCTGTTACTAATACTGCAAAAGTGAAAGCGGGTGATACCGTGGCTGTTTTTGGTCTTGGTGGTATTGGCTTAGCGGTGATAATTGGTGCGATGAAGGCTAAGGCTGGGCGTATCATTGCGATTGACACAAATCCTGCTAAATTTGAAATTGCGCGCCAGCTTGGTGCCACCGATATTGTAAATCCTAAAGATCATGTTGAGCCGATTCAGGATGTAATTGTAGAAATGACTAACGGTGGTGTAGATTTTTCCTTTGAATGTATTGGAAACGTCAAAGTTATGCGTTCAGCCCTTGAATGCTGCCATAAAGGTTGGGGAGAATCTATAATTATTGGTGTTGCTGGTGCTGGAGAGGAAATTTGTACTCGCCCATTTCAGCTAGTAACAGGGCGTGTATGGCGTGGTTCGGCTTTTGGTGGAGTGAAAGGCCGTACTGAACTTCCCGGTTATGTTCAGCGTTATCTAGACGGCGAATATGAACTCGACACCTTTATTACTCACAACATGGGATTGGATGATATAAATAAAGCATTTGATTTGCTGCATGCAGGAGAATCTATTCGAACAGTTATTTGTTTCAGAAAATAATATCAGCTCAATTAAAGAAAATTTAAAACATATTATTTTTTTAGGATATTCTTTGCAAGATAGTTTTCCAAGCGCTTAGTTTTTGATTGTAAGTCAAAGATGCATGTGCAGGACTCGTTGATGGAAGACGCGTATAACGTATCAAATTGGGTTTAAGCATGTGTTGCACAAGCTTATAGAAATACTTTTCAGCCATTGCTCCGTTGAAAAAAATATCTGTAATATTTTGATGGGTTGAAAGGAATAACTCAAAATTATTCGGATAGGCAGAGTTTTTATCAATATCAGAATCAAGGCTACTATCGCGTGTACATGAGGCAAGAACATCCCAGAGGGATATACCATTAGATTCTAGTATTTGAGTTCTCAGTGTATAAGGCAAGGTTGGAGCAGCGGCTATCAGGTCACCCATAATCGGCCAGAAAGAGTTGCGGCGATGTGCGTAGTACTGTCTCTCTAATAGAGACACATTGCCTGGTATGCTTCCAAGGATAAGGACTCTTGCCATTGAATCCCCAGTTGGAGCGAAACTACTGATATAAGGCATATTAATGTCGCTCATCGTCGTGTCCATTAGTCTTTGCATTCAAAAATTTGATTGCGGTTGTTTAATACATTGCTTGCCAATAAATCAGGCTGCCTAACAGCATAGGAGGCCTGTATTCACTTCATTACTTTTTGCAATAGTCGTTGTGTTTTGCGAGGGTGCCAGCATCAACCGTTGGGTGGTAGTAACGGCTCACAAAGTAGTACGGCGCACCCGCATTAACGTACATCCAGTAGTGACCCACGGGTAAGGCTTTAGGCTTGTTAGGCGAGAACGTGATGGTAATGTTGCCATTCGCATCAGGCTTTGTGTTGTACGCGTTGAAGATGTCGTTGTGACCTGCAATCGTGTTGCGCGTCAAACCGCTATAACGGGTAACGGACCAGAATTCGCTCACTTCGGGTTTATAGTTCTTGGTGATGGTGAAGTCTTTGCTGCCATTGAGCGGCTTGCCATCACAATCAACAAAGCTAGCGCCGTACCCCGCTATTTTTAGCGGCAAACCCAAGTGCCCGATGATACCGGCGGCGCGAATTTTCGGGTCGTTTGAGCCGGCAGGATCATCAATCGCCTCAAACATGCCAGCGCTGTTTTTCACAGTCACCGAATAATCAGCGATATATTTGAACATCTTGGCGTGTATCTCAGCGTTGTAGCCCAGTTGGTCGTCCAGTACGTGCGCATTTTGAGAGTACATGTCGTGAGTCGCCAAAGTCCACGCAATCGGATTCTTGTATGCAACGGTACCAACGATACCCATGAGTTTTATCTTGTCTTGAATCGCGTGAACTTTTGGCAGGTCTGATGCATTAAACAACTGGGTGCGGATGAAGAGGTGTGGATAATAACCCTGATCCTTGATCACAGTCACATCAGCAGGAAACTTTGTTTTGTCGGTGTGATCCACGAACACAAATTTACCTGACGGACGAAGTTTGTAGTAAGTCGCATAGTGTTCCTGATCGTGAACCTCCATCGAGAAATAACAACCCTCAACTTTTGGCATTTCCAAATACACCGGACCGTTTGTCAGATCGATAACAGCTTTCGAGTAGAGGTGATCCAGCGATGGCGTAACCACTGCATCAGCGCCTTCGGTGGGCAATTGGCGAGTGTGCAACAACTTGTTAGTGCCGCCCGCTTGCTTAGCGGTTTCCTTCAAATACTCTGCATGATGGTACGCTTTGTAGGCGTGGAGTTGGTCAACCGATGGCTCAAAAGCAGTTGGTGTATCAGCAGCAAAAACATTGAATGCGAGCAGTCCAGAAAATATCGTGGCGGCCAGTCTGCTTTGTATCTTTATGGTTCTCATAGTTTTGTCCTTTTGTTGTGGTTCAAGGAAATTAGTGTTTAGTCTCGTCGGGTCCAAAGTTTTTTTAGTATTTTATATATCGGCGAGTGCTTCCACAATAACAATCACAATCACAATCTAAGAACCCTCCTGCACAAGGTTAGAAAAGTTCGTTCAAGGCGACACAACACTTAATGAAAATGAGCTAAAAGGAGCCCTTACATTTTATGGAAAAGGAGGCTGTGGCACTTGTCACGCAGGGCCTCATTTCTCAGATTTTAAGTTTTATACCATAGCTTTTCCTCAGCTCGGATTTGGAAAGAATGGCTTCGGAGTGGATTATGGGCGATACAATGTAACGTTCAATCCAAAAGATCTGTATAAATTCAGAACCCCATCTCTCTATAACGTTAAGAAAACTGCACCATATAGTCATTCAGGTTCTACCAGAACGTTAAAAGAGGCAGTAATAGCGCACTATGATCCTTTCGAGCTCATTGAGTTCAATAAACTTGATTCTTTGGAAAGACATGAGATTTATAAGCGACTCACATTAAATGATGCGTCTAGCAGGGTTGGCTTTTTGACACTAGATGAAGTCGAAGATGTAGTAACGTTTTTAAAAACCTTGTCTTTCTAAATTATCCAGGTAGTTTAGATACTTTATTGTTAAGATTTTGGTCGGCGGGAATCGAATCCCTGACTTTCAGAGTAAGACTTCTTAGAAGACCATTCAAGCCCAGATTTGGGTATAACGCACATTACCAATTCCATGAACCATCTTTATTCCACCGGGACTTCAACGGTTCCAGAGCGCCAATCTTTACTAGTAACTGTCCAGAGAGACTGCGTGCGTCTTGAAGAAATGCTCCGGTATCACGGCATTCTGGGTCTGGATTAAGCTTTAATTTATAAACTTTCTCTATCGTCGACTCTGTTAACGTTGTGCGCTCATCCAATGCCTTGACGCAAGGAGGAGCAAAATAAGTCTTTTCAGCCGAGTCAACAAAAACGATAGCATGTTTAGGCGGGCTTTTTGAAACACCAACTCCAAATCCGATAGAAAAGAAAAAAAGTAAAAGGAGGGAAGTAAGTTTGAGAGCAGTCACAAACAGGATCATAGCACTTTCCTATGGGCTAGAAGTTATTTAACAGACCCGTTTCAGGCTTTCAAATAGCCTTTATGGCTACCTAAACCCCTCAAAAACACCAAAATTGAACCGACAATTTTTGGGTAAATGTGGTTACATAGTGGTTACATGCCATAGAATGCGATTAAGAATCTATAGGGTGAATTCGATAGTAATTTGTTTTTATTAAAGATAAATCTAAGGAAGATCTATTGATTTGAGGGTTATAAATCCACTGATTTAATAGTCCACGAGCAGTATCTATAATTTCTGATGCCGTCATTCCTACTGGTCCACCAGTTTGCTCTAGAAGCTCATCTGCTGCAGCACCATGCAGGTAAACCGCCAGTAACAGCGCATTCTCTGCAATTAATCCTTGTGCTAGCAAAGCACCAATAATGCCAGATAACACATCGCCCGTTCCGGCACTACACAGACCTGGATTACCGCTAGTGTTTATGTAGCACTTTTCATCAGGTGACATACAAATGCTACCTGCACCTTTCAGTACTGTATAACAGTTGAAACGCTCTACCAGATTTTTTATTGCGGCCATACGATTATTTTGAACTGCAGTAGTAGAAACTCCTAGCATCCGCGCAGCTTCTGCAGCATGGGGAGTAAGTATGGTATCTGCCTTGCGGTTACTCAGTGTATTAGCAAGCTTTGGACGGGCTGAAATAAGATTCAACGCATCAGCATCCAGAACTAAAGATTGTGTAGATTTAAGCGCACAGTCAAGCCAGAAATAAGCATCAGCACTCATTCCTAATCCTGGGCCAATAATTAGACAATTCAGATGATCCAGCTTAAATAGTTCGTGAGCGGGGCGCAGCATCAATTCAGGCTGTGCCGGGTTGACCCCGGGCGCATTGTCAGCAATCAAACCAATGTATACACGTCCTGATCCTAACTTTAGCGCGGCTGTTCCTGCAAGGAGTGCTGCTCCCATCATTCCGGTTGAACCACCAATAATTCCTACGCTACCAAACATGCCTTTGTGGTTGTTAGCAGGACGAGGTGGTGGTAGTAATCTTTGTGCGTAAGCTAAATCTAATATCCATGATTGGGGTTTTATAAAGGTGGGCGCATCGATATCAAGATTACGTAATAAAATTTCCCCGCAATACTCAGTACCTTGGTGAGTCAGTAGGCCAGCTTTTAGGCCAATGAATGTTACGGTTATAGTGGCGTAAATTGCTACACCGCATACATGGCCGTTGTCACTGTCCAGGCCACTTGGAATATCCAAAGCCAGTACAGGCAGATTCATGTGATTGATCGCATTGACTAGCTCATAGTATGTACCTTCCAGATTTCGTGAAAGACCAATACCGAACAACCCATCTACTACTGCATTCCAATCATTCTTAGCTGGGATCTCAGAAAGCACCTCGCCTCCCGAAGCGAGCCAGGCATCCATTGAATTCTTTGCATCGCCTGATAGTTCGGCGGGTGTTCCGGTAAATACTAGTGTGACTTTAAACCACCATTCTTGCAGATAGCGAGCAACGACGAAGGCATCGCCGCCATTATTACCAGGACCAGCCAGTATCAACACCTTGTTTCTTTCGTTGGTCAGCAGTTTATCCCGCGCCACTTTTGCTGCAGCCAATCCAGCTTTTTCCATTAAACCTGAAAGAGTAGGGAAATCAGCAGCAAGTTGTTCAATCTTGCGGATCTCTGTAGTGAGATAGATAGGGGTTTTTCTATTCATATTGTAAATTATCTAGGCAATTACTTTTAGGACTGTGGGTAGCGAACCTTCTCGTGTAAAATTATACTTTCCATTTCAATGCCACATCTCATCTAATGCTTCGATTTCGTGGAGGTAGCGCTTTATCTCCTTTCCGTCTGGAAAAATTAGTAGACGCTCTCAAACCATTTGCCCCACAAGTTTCCCACATTTCTGCCGAGTATTGGCATTTTTGCTCAGAAACACGTAGTTTACGGGAAAAAGAAACTATTATTCTTGAAAAATTACTTAGTTACGGTGCGGCAACACAGAAGAATAAGACTTCCCCCGGTGAATTATTGCTGGTGTTGCCTCGTCTTGGAACCATCTCTACTTGGTCATCTAAAGCAACTGAAATCGCTCATCATTGCGGATTAGACGTAGTCAAGCGATTAGAACGTAGCGTAGCGTTTTATATACAATCTAGAGACGGACTTTCAGTCGAAGAAAGAGTCCTATTGCTCCCGTTTATCCATGACCGCATGACCGAAGCAGTATTTAGCTCATTCAATGATGCTGAAAATTTATTTCAGCATATAGAGCCTGCTCCACTAAATATAGTTGATATACGGGTAGGTGCGTTAGAGACGTTACAAAGATCCAATAGCGAAATGGGTCTTGCTTTATCGTCTGACGAAATCGAATATCTTTTGGCTCATTTTTCGCATATTGGACGCAACCCGACTGATGTGGAATTGATGATGTTCGCCCAGGCTAATTCAGAGCATTGTCGCCATAAAATCTTCAATGCGGACTGGGTGATAGATGGTAAAACTCAGTCTAAGTCATTGTTCTCAATGATACGTAATACTCATGAACTGCATCCACAAGGTACGGTGGTGGCTTATATGGATAATTCTTCCATAATCGAAGGAGCCGAAATCGCTCGTTTTTATCCTGACAAGGATCAGAATTACGCTTATGTCATGGAGCATACACATATTTTGATGAAGGTAGAGACTCACAACCATCCCACTGCAATATCCCCTTACTCTGGTTCGGCTACTGGTGCAGGAGGGGAAATTCGTGACGAAGGAGCAACTGGTCGAGGCGCAAAACCACGGGCTGGATTCACGGGATTCTCGGTTTCAAATTTAAACATTCCTGGTTTTGTCCAGCCTTGGGAGATACACCAGGACTCTGGGAAAATTTGTTCGTATGGTAAGCCTTCACGCATTTCATCGGCCCTGCAAATTATGCTTGAAGGTCCTATTGGCGCTGCCACATACAACAATGAATTTGGTCGTCCTAATCTAGCTGGGTACTTTCGTACTTTTGAGGAACTGATTGCGAATGAGATGCGTGGTTATCACAAGCCTATTATGTTGGCAGGAGGAATAGGCCATATTTCTAAACTTCATTCATTCAAGGAAGAGTTTCCATCTGGCGCGTTGTTGATTCAATTGGGCGGACCAGGAATGTTGATTGGACTAGGTGGTGGTGCAGCTTCCAGCATGGGCACTGGGATCAATGAAGAAAGTTTGGACTTCAATTCGGTGCAGCGTGGCAATGCTGAGATGGAGCGGCGTGCTCAGGAAGTGATTGACAGATGTTGGCAGATGGAAAGAGCAGGGGAGTCAAACCCGATTCTTTCGATTCACGATGTTGGTGCGGGTGGTTTGTCTAATGCTTTGCCAGAGTTGTTACATGGTTCACGACGTGGTGGGAGTATCAATCTACGAGATATTCCTTTGGAAGAGTTTGGTATGTCGCCAATGCAAATTTGGAGCAATGAAGCACAGGAACGTTATGTACTAACAATCTTGCCAGAATCTCTGGAGTTATTCAAGGCAATTTGCAAGCGTGAGCGTTGCCCGTTTGCAGTAGTGGGTACAGCGACAGAAAGAGAACAGCTTTCCGTAATTGACCCATCTTTCAATAATCTTCCGGTTGATATGGAGATTTCGGTACTATTGGGAAAGTTACCAAAAATGACACGTGAAGTTACTCATGTTAAGAAACTACCAGTACCATTTAATACGATAGGGTTAAACTTAAAAGGGTCTATCTATAGGGTTTTGCGCCTGCCTGTAGTGGCGGACAAAACATTTCTCATAAGTATTGGTGACCGTAGCGTTGGGGGGGTGACAGCACGTGATCAGATGGTTGGGCCGTGGCAAGTTCCGGTAGCAGATGTGGCAGTGATTCTAATGGGTTATAAGACTTATCAAGGTGAGGCGTTTGCTGTAGGTGAACGAGCACCATTGGCGTTACTTGATTCTGCGTCCGCTGCACGTATGGCGGTAGGTGAGGCCATCACTAATATGGCTGCTACATTGATTGAAGATATTAGAGAAATAAAACTTTCAGCCAACTGGATGGCTGCAGCTGGACATCCCGGTGAGGATGCGGATTTATTCGATGCGGTTCATGCAGTAGGCATGGAATTGTGTCCGCAGCTAGGGATCAGTATTCCGGTGGGCAAAGATTCTATGTCAATGAAGACAACGTGGGAAAACAAGTCTGATAATACTGATTGTGGCGCTAGGAAAGAAGTGACCGCACCTTTATCTCTCATTATCTCTGCTTTTGCAAGAGTCACAGATGTTCGTAAAACACTTACGCCACAGTTGCGAACTGACTGTGGCGAGACGGAATTGATCTTAGTAGATCTTGGAATGGGTAGGAACCGCCTTGGGGGCTCATCGCTGGCACAGGTTTACAAGCAAGTAGGTGATATTGTGCCTGATATTGTAGGCTCAGATGGTGTGAAGAAACTTAAAGGGTTATTCGCCGCTATACAGCACTTAAATAAAGAAAACAAAATACTAGCTTATCATGATCGTTCCGATGGCGGTCTGCTCACAACGCTGTGCGAAATGTCTTTTGCTGGCCACGTTGGTGTAACTATAAATTTGGATCAGCTGTGTTTTGATGTGCTTGCTAATGATGTGGATGGATACGAACTGAAGCAAGAAGTACTAAATGGAAGATTCTTGGAACGCATCATATCTGTTTTGTTTAATGAGGAACTCGGGGCGGTTATCCAAATAAGGACTGAAGATCATTTCGATTTTATGAAAATTGCATCCGAAGAAGGGTTGCGTGACATATGTTTTGTAATTGGTAATCTTAACAGTGAGGACGAAGTGCGGTTGCTACGTAATAACAAACCAGTATTTTCTGAAAAACGTGCAGCCCTACATCGAGCTTGGTCCGAGACAACGTACGAAATGCAAAGATTACGTGACAATCCGGTATGTGCACAACAAGAGTATGATCTCAAACTCGATATCTCTGATCCTGGATTGAATGCACAACTGAGTTTTGAAGTAGACAATGATGTTGCGGCGCCTTATATTCAGAGTGGCATCAGACCAAGAATTGCTATTTTGCGTGAGCAAGGCGTGAATGGCCATGTTGAGATGGCTGCTGCTTTTGATCGGGCAGGATTTGCGGCAACAGATGTGCATATGAGCGACATCATTGAGAGACGTGTTTCGCTGAAGGATTACAAGGGTCTTGCAGTATGTGGTGGATTTTCTTATGGGGACGTATTAGGCGCAGGAGAGGGTTGGGCCAAATCTATTCTATTCAATCATTGTGCCCACGATGAATTTGAAGCTTTCTTTAGGCGTACTGATACCTTTGCATTGGGTGTATGCAACGGTTGTCAAATGATGAGCAATCTACATGAACTCATCCCCGGAGCCGAACATTGGCCACATTTCGTTCGTAATAAATCAGAGCAGTTTGAAGCACGTTTTGTATCAGTAGAAATTCAGAAAAGTCCATCATTGTTCTTCGATGGAATGGCTGGCAGCATCATGCCTATCGTCGTTTCGCACGGTGAAGGGTATACAGAGTTTACTAATAAGGAAAGACTTACAGCCACTCTACCCCTTGTAACAATGCGTTTCATGAATAATTATGGTAAACCTACTGAGGTTTATCCCCTTAACCCTAACGGTTCGCCCTTGGGCGTAGCTGGTATGACTACGCCTGATGGACGCTTCAGCATACTTATGCCACATCCAGAGCGGGTGTTCCGTGCGGTTCAGCATTCCTGGTATCCCAATGATTGGCATGAAGATGCGCCATGGATGAGGATGTTCAGGAACGCTAGAAAATGGGTGGGATGAAAATATATTAGTGGCGTTGATTAGTAGTAGAAGAATTAAAGAATGGTGACGTGGAGATTTACAAAATGACGATTTCTAGACTCACAATACATATTAGCATTCTTGGTATTGTTTTTCTG
>SPBV01000276.1 GCA_004525885.1 Nitrosomonadales bacterium | reverse complement strand
CTAAAAAAACCGACCCAGTTCTTACTCTTTTTATTAAGTCAGAGTTATGTTTTTTACTTATTTATCAAGGAAATAGATAAAAGAAATAGTTAATCTAACTCTTATCTAAGAAATACAAAAATGAAAGATGGACTAAAAATATGTAAAAAAATACCGATACAATCAGGTATCGGCATCAAATTTGACTCCTTTATGCTAATTTCTAACTATTTATCCTACATATATCTATATCCCTCTTTCCATATCTCTCCTCATTTTACAGGGTGTGCGCCCTACTCATTTATGATAGCTCCCTCCCAGCGACTTCAGTAACTTCTTATGGATGCCACCAAATCCGCCGTTACTCATGATCAACACATAATCACCTGGGCGAGCAGCAATGGTGATTGCTCCAATTAATTCCTCAAGACTGTCGCTGCTCACAACTCTTGTTCCCAATGACTGTAGCGCCTCTTGTACATCCCACCCCAAGTTTGATGTATAACAAAATACTAAATCGGCAACTTTGAGACTTTCAGCTAGGCTATCCTTCCATGTGCCCATTTTCATGGTGTTGGAACGAGGCTCGAGCACCGCAACAATACGGGCATCATTTACCTTGCTTCGCAAGCCTTCCAGAGTAGCCTGGATCGCTGTTGGGTGATGTGCAAAATCATCGTATACTGTAATTTCATTGACTACGCCGCACAGTTCCATGCGTCGCTTAACGTTCTTAAATTGTGTTAGTGCTGTAATCCCTGTTTCGATTGTTACACCAGCATGACGAGCAGCAGCTAACGCAGCTAGCGCGTTCATGCGGTTGTGCTCCCCCATCAATTCCCAACGTAGAGTCCCTTTAGCCTGCCCCTTGAATGAGATATCAATACTGTCATTGGTCAGAACTTCAGCCTGCCAGCCGCCATCCACTCCAATTTTTTCTATTGGGGTCCAGCAACCTTTCGCAATAACTTGCTCTAAATTTTCCTCCCGGCCATTAGTAACTATCAGACCGTTACCAGGAACTAGCCTCACAAAATGATGAAATTGCTGCATGATCGCAGCAAGATCGACGAAGATATCGGCGTGATCGAACTCTAGATTATTTAGAATTGCTGTTCTAGGCCGCAAATGAACGAACTTGGAACGCTTGTCGAAAAAAGCGGTATCGTACTCATCTGCCTCAATGACAAAGAAAGAGGAATCATCGCCTAGTCTAGCTGATACACTGAAATTTTCAGGTATACCACCAATAAGAAACCCTGGTTTCATTCCTGCATATTCAAGAATCCATGCCAACATTGAACTTGTCGTGGTCTTACCATGGGTGCCGGCAACTGCCAACACCCATTTATCCTGTAACACATTTTCTGAAAGCCATTGGGGAGCAGAAATATAACGCAGATTACGATTTAAAATTTCTTCCATCAACGGGTTGCCCCGCGAAACAACATTACCAATTATAAATACGTCTGGGTTCAGCTTGATCTGCTCAGGGCCAAACCCCTCAATCAATTTAATACCCTGAGATTCTAGCTGGGTGCTCATAGGCGGATAAACACTAGAATCACAACCTGTAACCTCGTGTCCAGCTTTGCGTGCAATAACTGCGATACCACCCATAAAGGTGCCACAAATACCAAGAATGTGGATATGCATGATCTGGCTCCTTAATCAAAAACGTACGCTCAAACACGCTAGCACCACAACTACCAACGAAAAATCATCCCGAGCTCTCAGAATCGCTATTAATATAAAGCTGAATACACTCTTCCCATCATCAGCTTTTCAGTGCAGATAAATCCCACATTCTTTCCCCACCAATCTAGCGTAACGCTTAACTCCATTAACTTCTATTTTAAATTAGAGCAGTATTCACTTCTTATATCTATATCATAAAAGTATGCATGTGGTTTGTCTTGCGTTTTTTGTTACACTTACACATTTATTAAATAAATCATGGTCAAGCAAGCTAAGTGACTTAGCCTAACTTTGCTTTTCCTTTTTTTGTAGAGCGACCGCGAAAAAATACCTTCTGTCGCACTTCAATATCGGCAATCCGATACTTGCAAACCTGAAAGCAATGATATGCCCGTATACATATGTTTTTTCAGTTCAAATATCTAAAAAATGAGACTGCGATTTCACCGCCCCATCTATTGGTCTATTTTCTTGCTTTGTATTTCGCTCAACGCGCTTGCCGATGAACGGTCATCTGCACAGAAAATTGATAGTGAAATGGCGGCGTCCTCAACTGAAATAAGAAATAACAAAAGCAAACCAACATCGAATCTACCTAAGAGCACACAAGGCTATAGTGAACTGCAAGCCGAGTCCATAAGCGAAAAAGAGCTGCGTAGTAATAAGCAAGCTGCGTTTGCCAGCACACCATTACCCAAACAAAATATTGAGCAAAAGCTGGCCTCAGTTAGCACAAAGAAAAAAAATGGCAAGAACCAATCTATTCCCGTCGAGTCCAATCAAATACAAAGTATTAACACTCAGGAAGCCGAGTCCATAGCCCGGTCTGGATTACGTGATGGCGAGCAAATAGCATTGATGAAACCACAGTCGCCAAAATTAAGAATCGGCCGGCAGATAATAACTCCCATTGCGAAAACAGAAGATAGCGAAAAACCAGTGTTTATCGAAGCTGATATGATACAAGGT
>SPBV01000058.1 GCA_004525885.1 Nitrosomonadales bacterium | reverse complement strand
TCATAATGCTGTCTAGAGGTGAAAAATCAGTCTAATTTGACTTAACTTGGCAATACCCTATTTAGGGTACTGACAAGTTAACTTTATAAACAAAGAAATTTCTTGAGTGTTATATTTATTGGAAGTGTGCCATGAGTGTGTCACAAACAAAAAGAACCTACGTAAAATAACCATAGATGCTTATTTTTTATGGGGTGGCTGATGGGGCTCGAACCCACGACAACCGGAATCACAATCCGGGACTCTACCAGCTGAGCTACAGCCACCATCCGAAAACTGAAAATCATTAAAGCCTAAAAAACCTAAGCTAATTATTTCAGAAACACTCTGGCGTGCCCGACAGGAATCGAACCTGTAACCCCCAGCTTAGAAGGCTGGTGCTCTATCCGGTTGAGCTACGGGCACTACTCAAACCGGGCTTTCCCAGAATCAATTTGGCGTAAATTTGGTCGGGGTGGAGAGATTTGAACTCCCGACATCCTGGTCCCAAACCAGGCGCGCTACCAGGCTACGCTACACCCCGGAAAGGGCGATACTATACCTTATCCACTGACAAAAGGTCAATTCTTCTATCTATTCCTTCTAGTCTGTCCCAACATAAAAAGGAAAAAAGGTGGGAACCATTTTAAATCCATCTAAAAAATTAGATATTTGGATTCAGATATCTTCGCCTAAGATTATTTCTGGATTGAAAATATTTTGCGCCTACTTGTTCTTGACCATTTTCAACCCATACATATCATAGCGCTTGAATTGCTCCAAATTTATACTATTTGTATATATTCTATCATTCAATTTCATGCACAAATTAAAATTAACTTTGTGTGAATTATTTAGAAAAATAACGGTTCCACTTGCTCTATAGTGTAATTTCTGATATTAAAGCGAGTTCCCTCGTAACTTGAAAAAAGGAACACCGAGAAATGCCGCAACAACCACACAAAGAAAATACTCCCTATAAGCTGAAAAAGGGAGAAAACTACATGAGTTCAGGGCAACTTGTGCATTTTCGTAAGATACTGGAAAACATTAAACTTGAGATGGGGCAGGATATAGATCGCATGGTCCACACCATGCAGGATGAAGCTACAGTTTTCGCCGACCCTAACGACCGCGCAAGCCAGGAATCTGATATAGCGCTGGAACTACGTAATCGTGACCGTGAACGCAAGCTTATCAAGAAGATTGACGAAACTATTGCTAAGATAGATTCTGGTGATTATGGCTATTGCAATGCCTGCGGTATCGAAATTGGTCTGAAACGTCTTGAAGCTCGCCCCACCGCTACTCTTTGTATAGACTGCAAGACGCTAGATGAGATAAGAGAAAGACAACTAGCTAAATAAGAAATTGTTGTTTTCCGAAAAACATATATCAAATCTATATAATAGAAGCCTAAAAAATCATAACTTAGGTGGTTTTTTTACAATCAATTCCTAGGCAAAGCTATAACCTATTAAACTACATTGTTTGTAGCTTCCACTACAACCGCTTTCATACTAAGACGCAATCGCCCTTTGTCGTCAGCTTCCAACACTTTAACACGTACTGCCTGGCCTTCTTTCAAGTGATCAGCGACACTGTTAACGCGTTCATTGGCAATTTGTGAAATGTGTAACAGTCCATCCTTTCCTGGTAAAACACTCACGATCGCACCGAAATCTAAAAGCTTCAGTACAGTTCCGTCATATATCCTACCCACTTCAACATCAGCAGTAATATCTTCGATACGTTTTCTAGCCAACTCGCCACCCTCGGCACTGATACAAGCTATCATGACAACACCATCGTCTGTGATATCGATAGTTGTGCCAGTTTCCTCAGTCAATGCACGAATCACTGCACCACCCTTGCCGATTACATCTCGAATCTTCTCAGGGTTAATTTTAATTTTAATAATACGTGGAGCATGTTGAGAAATTTCTTCGCGAGTTGAAGGCAGGGCCTGTTTCATGATTCCCAAGATGTGCATGCGTCCCTCTTTAGCCTGTTCCAACGCAGCATGCATGATTTCCTTATTGACGCCCTGAATCTTGATATCCATCTGTAGTGCAGTAATACCATTCTCAGTACCTGCAACCTTGAAATCCATGTCACCCAAATGATCTTCGTCACCAAGAATATCAGTTAGTATGGCAATATGATTGCCCTCTTTGATCAGCCCCATTGCAATGCCCGCTACATGATCTTTAAGTGGCACTCCTGCATCCATTAATGCAATGCACCCACCACAAACCGAAGCCATAGAACTAGAACCATTAGATTCAGTAATTTCGGATACAACTCTCAATGAATAACCAAACTCTTCAACAGAAGGTAAAACTGCAATAAGTGCGCGCTTTGCAAGACGTCCGTGACCAATTTCGCGACGCTTAGGTGTTCCGACCCGACCGGTCTCTCCGGTTGCATAGGGTGGGAAGTTGTAGTGGAACATAAAACGATCGGTGTAGTCTCCCTGCAGCGAATCAATTCTCTGTTCATCCCGCCCTGTGCCAAGAGTTGCAATTGCCAGTGCTTGAGTTTCACCACGCGTAAACAAAGCAGAACCGTGAGTACGTGGCAGCACACCATTACGAATGGATATAGGTCGCACAGTACGAGTATCGCGTCCATCTATGCGCGGCTCACCATTAAGAATCCGGGTACGCACAATCTTTGACTCAAGATCAAAACAAATCTTTTTGACGGCCTGTCCATCTGGACCATCTTCTGAACCGACCCCAATCTCCGTATGAACTCGTTCCCAGACTTTATCAATGGCCTCGGTTCGTGCTTGTTTTTGCTTTAAATCAAATGCTGCACGTAAATCTATCTCTGCCAACTGCGTGATCCTGTCGACAAGACTCGTATCCTGCTCTGCCGGCGCCCAATCCCATATAGTAACTCCAGCTTCATCAGCTAATTCGTTAATAACATCGATTACTGCTTTCATTTCCTTGCGACCGAACTCGATTGCACCTAACATTACGTCTTCAGGTAATTCTTTTGCCTCAGATTCCACCATTAGCACTGCATGTTCCGTTCCTGCTACCACTAAGTTCAACTCGGTCTCTTTAATTTCAGTAGCTGTGGGATTGAGTACATAGTCCCCATTAATATAACCAACACGTGCGCCACCAATTGGACCGTCAAATGGAATACCAGAAAGTACTAACGCAGCAGAAGCACCAATCATTGCAGGAATATCTGCATCTACTTCATTATCAGAAGATAAAACTGTGGCAACAATCTGCACTTCATTATAAAAACTATCTGGAAATAGTGGGCGAATAGGGCGATCAATTAGACGAGAAGTGAGAATTTCTTTCTCGGAAGGACGTCCTTCGCGCTTAAAGAAACTACCAGGTATCCTGCCTGCAGCATAACTACGCTCTTGATAATCAACAGTTAACGGGAAAAAATCTTGTCCCGGTCTGGCACTTTTTGCGCCTACAACCGTAACTAACACCACTGTGTCATCCATTGAGACGATTACTGCTCCATGTGCCTGTCTTGCAATCTCCCCGGTTTCCAGTGTCAATTTATGGCGTCCGTAGGCAATGCTTTTCTTGATCGGTTTCAATTTACTTTCCTTTCTGATGAGATTGTCTTTATTTATACCCGTATCCGACTAGTCCATACAATGTCTATTATTCTCCTCCACTGAAAGACTAAGAGTAATTAGAATATTTACTGCTAGTCCAGTCGGCAGTGAAAGTAAAAAATCTATTTACGAAGACCAAGGCGCTCGATCAGCAAACGATAGGCGTCATCGCTGCTACGCTTCAGATAATCAAGCAACTTGCGACGGCGATTCACCATGCGTAATAAACCACGACGGGAATGATGATCCTTAACGTGAACCTTGAAATGACTAGTTAAATCGTTTATACGGGCAGTCAATAACGCCACCTGTACTTCTGGGGAACCAGTGTCTCCAGCGGCCCTTTGATAGTCTTGTACTACCTGCGCTTTTTTATCGGTTGTGACGGGCATGCATTCTCTCCAGTTTAAACCCTAAATAAGAAAAGGCGTTATTTTACTCTTTAATAAGGTGGATATGTGCCATTTTTTTCCTTTAGTGTTTATTTAGCATTTCAAATAAGAAATAAACAAGCCGGTTATCCATTCTGAGGTTAAGTCCCAAAAAATACAGTATTAGTCCCAAACGACGGTATCAGCCTATGCATAAAAATCTAATTCAAGCGATCATTTTATGTATAAAATGGAAACATTTTACATCTTTCTCATTTCATAACCAATTCCTCAAATATTATCGTAAAAGACTCATCTACTGATGAACTCATACAAGATAATCTAAGATAAGCAATATGGTGACCACCAAAAGAAAGTGCATAAAACTACAAACAGCATGAAAAGTAACAACTAACAAGGGGTTGACCAAAGGTCAGCTAACCGCTACCGTCCAGGGTTATATTTATAATATTTGCGATAGGGTAGGTAGGGGGGAAAAGAGAGAATGAGTACAGAAGAATTAACGGGTGCTGAGATCACAATACGCTGCTTACAGGAAGAAGGAGTGAAGCACATCTTTGGCTATCCTGGTGGCGCGGTTCTGTTCATATATGATGCATTGTTCAAGCAGGACAAGGTCAAGCATATATTAGTGCGTCATGAGCAAGCAGCGATACACGCAGCAGATGGGTATGCGCGCTCCAGCAACAAACCAGGAGTTGCATTAGTGACGTCTGGGCCCGGTGTAACCAATGCTGTTACCGGTATTGCTACTGCCTACATGGATTCAATTCCTATGGTCATTATAAGTGGACAGGTGCCGACCCATGCTATTGGGTTAGACGCGTTTCAGGAAGTTGATGCAGTTGGTATCACGCGCCCTTGTGTTAAACATAATTTCCTAGTTAAAGATATTACAGAGTTGGCTGCCACCATCAAGAAAGCATTCTATATTTGTTCAACTGGGCGTCCCGGGCCAGTACTGGTAGATATTCCTAAGGACGTGAGCCAAGAAAAGACTAGGTTCTCCTATCCCGCTAGCGTGTCTATGCGCTCCTATAATCCGAGTAGCAAAGGGAATCCTGGACAGATAAAAAAAGCGATGCAATTAATATTGGGCGCAAAACGGCCAATGATCTATGCGGGTGGCGGGGTGATACTGAGCAATGCGGCCACACAACTTACACATCTTGTACAAATGCTAAATTTTCCTTGTACGAACACATTAATGGGACTAGGCGGTTATCCTGCAACTGACAAACAATTCCTCGGTATGTTGGGCATGCACGGCACCTATGAAGCAAATATGGCAATGCAACATTGCGATGTATTAATAGCAATTGGAGCGCGCTTTGATGACCGCGTGATTGGTAACCCCAAACATTTTTTTAACAAAGAAAGGAAAATTATACACATTGACATTGACCCTTCCTCCATTTCCAAACGCGTCAAGGTGGATGTGCCCATTGTTGGTAGTGTTTCAAATGTACTCGACGAACTTATTAAATTACTAATGGACAGCAAAGAGAAGCCCAAGTGGGAGAAACTCAAACCATGGTGGGCACAAATCGATCAGTGGCGTAAACAAGATTGCCTTAAGTATGACCGGAAAAGCGCTATAATCAAGCCACAAATGGTGGTTGAAAAACTTTACAAGATAACCAAGGGTGATGCTTTTGTCACCTCAGACGTAGGCCAGCATCAGATGTGGGCTGCACAATTCTACAAATTCGACAAGCCTCGACGTTGGATTAATTCTGGCGGGTTAGGGACCATGGGATTTGGTCTGCCAGCAGCAATGGGTGTTCAGTTTGCTAACCCTAAAAGTAAAGTAGCCTGTGTCACCGGTGAAGCCAGTATACAAATGTGTATTCAGGAATTATCAACTTGCAAGCAATATAATCTACCACTAAAGATTATTAATCTAAATAATCGCTATATGGGTATGGTGCGCCAATGGCAAGAATTTTTCCATGGCAATCGCTACGCTGAGTCATATGTAGATGCGTTGCCAGACTTTGTCAAACTGGCAGAAAGCTATGGCCACGTAGGAATGAAAATTGAACAGCCAAGCGACATAGAAGATGCATTAAAGGAAGCGTTCAAGCTTAAAAATAGATTGGTATTCATGGACTTCATTACCGATCAAACCGAAAATGTATTCCCTATGATACCGGGCGGAAAAGGCCTCTCTGAGATGATTTTAGTATAAAAATGCGGCATATTATTTCTTTGTTGATGGAAAACGAAGCTGGTGCCTTATCACGCGTGGCTGGGTTGTTCTCTGCACGAGGCTATAATATTGAGTCGCTCATAGTTGCACCTACCGAGGACCCTACTCTGTCACGAATGACTCTAGTTACTGTTGGTTCGGATGATGTAGTCGAACAAATTACCAAGCAGTTGAATAAATTGATTGATGTAGTAAAGGTAATAGACTTAAGTGATGGGGATCATATTGAGTGCGAATTGATGCTGGTGAAAGTGCGCGCCGTAGGTAAGGACCGCAAGGAGATAAAGGCTACAACTGATATTTTTTGCGGTCGCATTGTTGATGTTACTGATAAATCCTACACTATTGAACTGACTGGTACCGGTTCAAAACTCGACGCATTTCTCGACACAATGGAACGCAAAATAATTCTGGAAACAGTTCGTACTGGTGCTTCTGGAATTGGTCGTGGTGAGCGAGTATTGAAAGTATAGTAAAGCCTGATATGAATTGTGATAAGAATACAATTTTTACCTATAATCACTAGCTTGTAGTACCTGTTTCCAATTAAATCAGAAAGGA
This sequence comes from Nitrosomonadales bacterium, assembly GCA_004525885.1. GTDB lineage: Bacteria > Pseudomonadota > Gammaproteobacteria > Burkholderiales > Nitrosomonadaceae > BJGV01. Next base: position 3,166 of record SPBV01000058.1, on the reverse strand, counting down.
AATCTATGAAGGTTTATTACGATAAAGATGCTGATTTGTCACTCATCAAAAGAAAAAAAGTCACCATTGTGGGTTATGGCTCACAGGGACACGCTCATGCAAATAACCTGAATGAATCTGGCGTAAAAATCACTGTTGGCCTACGTAAGGATGGCGCATCTTGGAGCAAAGCAAAGAAAGCTGGCCTCACTGTTAAAAGTATTGCTGAATCCGTTAAGGGTGCCGATATTGTGATGCTTCTATTACCAGATGAGAAGATCGCTTCTGTTTATAAAGCAGAGATTGAACCCAATCTCAAAAAAGCAGCGACACTTGCATTCGCCCATGGATTTAATATCCACTACGGACAAGTATCGCCACGAGATGACCTTGACGTGATTATGATTGCACCAAAAGGACCCGGTCATCTTGTACGATCAACCTATATACAGGGTGGTGGCGTTCCCTCACTTATCGCTGTGCATCAAGATAAATCTGGTAAAGCTCTTAAATTAGCGCTTTCTTATGCTGCAGCAAATGGCGGTACGCGTGGAGGAGTGATCGAAACAAATTTCCGCGAAGAAACTGAAACTGATCTATTCGGTGAACAGGTAGTGCTATGTGGGGGACTAACCTCCCTGATTCAAGCAGGTTTTGAGACATTAGTGGAAGCAGGTTACGCGCCAGAAATGGCCTATTTCGAATGCCTGCACGAAGTAAAATTGATAGTTGATTTAATCTATGAAGGGGGTATTGCTAACATGCGTTATTCCGTCTCTAATAATGCTGAATATGGCGACATTACACGTGGCCCGCGTCTTGTTACCGACGAGACTCGTGCCGAAATGCGTAAGATTTTACGTGAAATTCAGACTGGCGAATATGCTCGCGAATTTATATTGGAAAACCAAGCTGGCGCGCCTATGCTTAAAACTAGCCGCCGTCTCGCTTCCGAACATCAAATTGAAGTTATCGGTTCGAAACTGCGCAGCATGATGCCATGGATCGAAAAGAACAAGCTGGTTGACCAAAAAAAGAATTAGTGTAAAGCAGCAGACATATGCACAGCATGAAATGTAAGGTATAGGTCTAGCTATAATAAAGAATATTACCGCTCAATATTAAAACTACTCATGTCCTGATGAATTACCCTCATCCCTTTTTTGCCCGTGAAGGCTGGCCTTTTATCATAGGAACAGTCGCTGTTGCAGCACTAGTAAATTTTCTTACTGGTTGGATCTGGGCAGCGCCATTCTGGCTTATCGCATTATTTGTTTTACAATTTTTCCGTGACCCACCACGTATTGTTCCACAAAAAACTAATGCTGTACTATCACCTGCTGATGGCAGAATAGTCGCAGTTGAAAGTGTACAAGATCCTTATCTCAAACGTGATTCCATAAAGGTAAGCGTATTTATGAATGTGTTTAATGTCCATTCCAACCGCAGCCCAGTGGACGGGGAAGTGCGTAACGAATGGTACTTCCCTGGCAAGTTCATCAGCGCTAATCTACCCAAGGCCTCTCTGGAAAATGAACGTAATGCTCTATGGATAAAAACTGATAACGGCCTTGATATAACCTGTGTGCAAGTTGCTGGGCTGATCGCAAAACGTATATTATGCCATGTGAAAACTGGTGATTATCTTGCGCGCGGTCAACGTTTTGGTTTTATCCGTTTTGGTTCACGAGTGGATGTTTATCTGCCACCTAATAGTGAAATCAAGGTAAATATAGGAGACAAAGTTTATGCTACACTAACTATACTAGCGGAATTGCCACATTAATATCTGTAGTTACCCCATCATTCATCACTCTCTAGTCGCTATCTTCTGTTTACCATCCTAACGTAACCGTTTACCATGCATCGGTCTCTTAATGTAAGGCATAAATAATGTACGACCCTAACCAACCTCGCATGATGTTTAAATCAAACCTGCGGCGGCGTGGTATCTATTTGCTCCCTAACCTGTTTACTACCGCGGCGCTATTTGCTGGGTTTTATGCCATTGTACAAGCGATGAATGGACGTTTTGAGTATTCTGCGGTAGCTATTTTCATTGCTATGGTACTGGACGGATTGGATGGAAGAGTTGCACGACTCACTCATACTCAGAGTGAATTTGGAGCCGAGTACGACAGCCTATCCGACATGATTTCATTCGGCGCAGCTCCTGCACTGGTCATATATGAGTGGGCTCTGAAGGGCATGGGAAAGTGGGGTTGGATTGCAGCTTTTATTTATTGCGCCTGTGCAGCACTACGTCTTGCTCGTTTTAACACAAAAGCAGGAGCGGCAGACAAAAGATTTTTCCAGGGCTTACCCAGTCCCGCTGCCGCTGCTCTGATTGCAGGGCTAGTTTGGGTAATGTTAGATTTTAAAATAGAAGGGCCAGACATCAGATGGCTAGCTTGGAGCATCACGGTGTTTGCTGGTTTTACTATGGTTAGTAACCTCCCTTTTTATAGTGGTAAAGAAATAAATTTACGCAAAAGCGTACCATTCATATCTGTGTTGATGCTAGCTCTGTTCTTTTTTGTGCTGATTCCAAGTCAACCACCTGTTGTACTATTTTGTTTGTTCGTGCTGTACGCATTATCTGGTTACGTCATGTGGTTGTGGCGGTGGCTAAAAAAGAAGAAAAATTCCATCAGGAAGAAAACCTGATCTATTCTCTGTTGCGTAAAAAGAAAAAACCATTTATATTTAATCGTATGAAGAAAATTAACGACCATCTTTGGTTTTACCTTCCACATAGCCTGCTACTGTTAGCAGGTTCTCTGCTGCGCCTTGTGCGCTGACCACTACATCTTATTATTCTAATGCTTTACCCAACAGAATCTGCTTTGCAAATTCTGTATTTCAATTCAGACATTTTATCTATATATAATAGATCTCTAACGGAGAAAGAATGAAAGATCATTTGATAATTTTTGATACAACCTTGCGTGATGGCGAGCAAAGTCCTGGCGCGTCCATGACAAAGGAAGAGAAGGTTCGTATTGCACGACAACTCGAGCGTATGCGGGTTGACACTATTGAAGCCGGGTTTCCGGCAGCCTCCAACGGTGATTTTGAAGCAGTAAAAGCAGTGGCTGCTACCATTAAAGATAGCACTGTATGCGGACTAGCCCGTGCCATTAAGGAAGATATTGACCGTGCTGGTGCGGCTCTGAAAGGCGCAAAT
>SPBV01000040.1 GCA_004525885.1 Nitrosomonadales bacterium | reverse complement strand
GTTTAGAGGGGGCTTATTCTTATGCTGGGGAGGGGGGGTTGATTGGGCGCACTCACTTTGCTCGCTTCTTAGCCGAGCAGGGATATGCTAAAGATGTGAAGTCCGTATTCAAGAAGTATCTGGTTAAAGGTAAGCCCGGATACGTATCGCATGAATGGGCTGCGTTAAGTGATGCGGTAGATTGGATATGTGGTAGTGGTGGTAGGGATGTAATTGCTCATCCATCGCGCTATAAACTAGGTAAGGATGCACTGGACGAACTGCTATTTGAATTTCGTGCACTTGGTGGATCAGCCATAGAGGTTATTACTGCCAGCCACACTCCTGAGCAGGCTTTATTATTTGCACACCATGCCAACCGAATGGGTTTATTTGCTTCTCGTGGCTCGGATTTTCATGGACCGGGAGAAAGCTACTTTGATTTGGGTCAGATGCCAGAATTGCCCGTAGGCTGTACGCCTGTATGGCATGATTGGGACAGGATAACGTAGTGCAGATAAGACGTTTCGCTATAATAATTCAACATTGAAACTATAGACTACTTTTTCTATGGCTCAATTTTTCTCTATCCATCCAGACAATCCACAAACACGTTTACTACGTCAGGCAGCATCTATTGTGCGCGCTGGTGGCGTAATTGTTTATCCAACCGATTCTTGTTATGCTCTTGGTTGCCAACTGGGTGATAAGAGCGCCATGAATCGTATTCGCAACATACGGCATGTGGATGAGCAACACTACTTCTCACTAATGTGTCGCGATCTGGCTGAAATATCTCATTACGCTAAAGTTAACAATAGTCAATACAGGCTACTTAAAACAAGTACACCGGGTAGTTATACATTTATACTTGAGGCCACTCGAGAAGTTCCTCGTCGTTTACAGCATCCTAAGCGCAGCACTATTGGCCTGCGAATTCCTGATCACCCAATGGTGCAGGCATTGCTAGCGGAGTTAGGTGAGCCGTTGTTGAATTCTAGTTTGATTCTGCCTGGAGATGAGCTTCCTCTCAATGATCCAGAGGAAATCCGTGGTCGTCTTGAACATCAAGTGGAGTTGGTGCTGGATGGTGGTTCTTGTGGCTTAGAAATGACAACTGTGATTGATTTAACTGGGGATAAGCCAGTGTTAGTACGGAATGGTAAAGGCAGTTTAGTCCCATTGGGGATGGTGTATGGATAGCATTATTCAGGACATTGATAGAATTATTCAGGGCATTGCTATTTTTGCACTTCCCGTGATACTTGCTATTACTTTGCACGAAGCTGCTCATGGTTACGTAGCGAAGCAATACGGTGACCTTACCGCCTATGCTCAGGGGCGCGTTACTCTAAACCCCCTACGACATATCGATCTAATTGGTACAGTTATTGTACCATTGTTGCTTCTGGCAGTTAGCTCGCCATACTTATTTGGTTGGGCAAAACCGGTACCGGTTAACTTTGGTAACCTTCGTCATCCAAAACGTGACATGCTCTGGGTAGCTGCTGCGGGACCGGGCGCTAATCTTTTAATGGCGATCCTCTGGGCTCTAGTTTTTAAGCTTGGCCTAGCTATACCGGAAAGCAATTTGGCCGAGCCAATGATATTAATGGGTAGAGCTGGTATTTTTATAAACGTAATATTAATGGTTCTTAATTTACTGCCGTTGCCCCCTCTGGATGGAGGTCGCATCGCAGTAAGTTTGTTACCTCATCGCATAGCGTATCGCTATTCTAAAATTGAACCTTATGGATTTATTATTCTGCTGGTCCTGTTATTTACTGGCGTACTCGGTGCTGTCATAGGACCATTTATAATGGTTACCATAAAAATGGTTGCATGGTTAGTTGGACTACAAGTTTGATAAGATATTTAGCCATAGAATAATCAAGGATAAAGTAGAATGTTTATTGATCGAGTTTTATCTGGGATGCGTCCCACAGGTAGCTTACATTTAGGGCATTATCATGGTGTACTGAAGAACTGGGTAGAATTGCAGCACGAGTTCGAATGTTTGTTCTTCGTTGCTGATTGGCATGCTCTTACTACTCATTATGATGCACCAGAAATTATCGGGCAAAATATATGGAGCATGGTGGTGGATTGGCTTGCCGCCGGGGTAGATCCGGCTCAGGCAACCTTGTTTATCCAGTCACGAATACCAGCACATGCCGAATTGCACGTATTGCTTTCAATGATTACTCCACTAGGTTGGCTGGAAAGGGTTCCCACCTACAAAGACCAACAAGAAAAAATGACTGATAAGGATTTAAGTACTTATGGTGTTCTCGGCTATCCTTTATTGCAGAGCGCAGATATTCTTATTTACCGTGCTAACCGTGTTCCGGTTGGCGAAGATCAAACGCCACACATTGAGTTTACCCGGGAGATCTCGCGTCGTTTCAATCATATTTATGGTAAGGAAGTTGGATTTAGGGAGAAAGCCGAGTTGGCCATAAAGAAACTTGGATCTAAAAAATCTAATATTTACAGAGACTTGCGTAATCGCTACCAAGAACAAGGTGATAATGAAGCATTAAACGCAGCAAAGTCGTTACTCGATGAACAGCAGAATTTGAGTATGGGAGATCGGGAGCGGTTATTTGGTTATCTTGAAGGGGGCGGTAAAATGATACTTTCTGAACCGGAAGCAATGCTTGCCCAAGCATCAAAAATGCCAGGACTGGACGGTCAGAAAATGTCTAAATCTTATAATAATACTATCAGTTTGAGAGAAGGGGCTGATAGTGTCACGATTAAAATCCGTACGATGCAGACTGATCCAGCACGTATTCGGCGTGGGGATCCGGGTGACCCGGCCAAGTGTCCGGTGTGGCAATTTCATTTGGTTTATTCAAATGATACGGTCAGAGATTGGGTGCAACATGGCTGTAAGAGTGCGGGTATCGGTTGCTTGGAGTGTAAGCAGCCTGTGATTGAAGCAGTGCTGGCAGAACAACAGCCTATGCATGAACGTGCCAGAATGTACGAGGAGGATCCTACTTTGGTACGAAATATCATCGCAGATGGTTGTGAAAAAGCTGATAAGCTAGCACAGGAAACCATGCGTGATGTGAGAGAAGCGATGGGCTTAAGTTATTCTTAACGCTTGTATTTCATGAGTAGAATTGGCTAAAAAGATCGTACAGTGTAATCTAGATTAAATAATGTGGTTTTTATTTCAGTGTGAGTCAATTCCTTAGCCCTACAAATACTAATCCTATTGCGAATATCCGCGGCGAACCAATGATGGAGGTCCCGCGGGATTTGTTTATTCCACCAGATGCGCTGGAAGTATTTCTTGATACTTTTCAAGGCCCACTGGATTTGTTGCTTTATCTTATTCGTAAGCATAACCTAGAAGTGTTGGATATTCCGATGGCGGAGCTCACACGTCAATATATGGCATACGTTGAGATCATGCGTGCTAATCAACTTGAACTAGCGGCAGAATATTTGTTGATGACTGCACTTCTTATCGAAATTAAGTCACGTATGTTGCTACCGCGTCCTATTATCAGAACTAACGAAGACGATTTAGATCCACGTGCTGAATTAATGCGCCGATTATTGGAATATGAACAGATGAAACTGGCTGCACAACGGCTAAATGATATACCCCAGGTCGAGCGTGACTTTACATTAGTTCAGGTGTTGATTGAACAGACAGTAGCTAAGCGCCTACCTGAAGTCAATGTAGATGATTTACGAAACGCATGGATAACGCTAGTAGTACGTGCTCAAGTTAATCGTCATCATCGTGTTACCCGAGCCGAACTTTCGGTAAGGTCACATATGAGCCGTATTATGCGAGATTTGCGAGGACGCGAGTTCATTGAGTTCAATGAATTGTTTGGTCCATCTGCCGGGGTGGCAGAAGTAGTAGTAACTTTTCTTGCGTTGCTTGAACTTGTTAAAGAAAGTCTAGTAGAAATTTCACAATCTCAACCCATCGGAATTATTTATGTCAAATCAACCGATTTCCTTACTTCCGTCTAATTTATCCGAGCCGAAAGACCCTAATCAAGTTAAGCAGGTATTAGAAGCAGCCTTACTCACTAGTCAGGACCCGTTGCCATTATCGGAATTAAAGAAGTTATTTGACGATGAATTGAGCACAGAAATTTTGCGTAGGTTGCTTGAAGAATTACGCGAAAAATGGGCAGAGGGAAGCGTAGAACTAGTGTGTGTTGCTAGTGGCTGGCGTTTTCATACTAAATTGGAAATTCAGAAATTTCTCAACAAACTTAACCCACAAAAGCCCCCGCGCTACTCACGAGCAGTATTAGAAACACTTGCTATTATTGCTTATCGGCAGCCGGTGACACGTGGTGATATTGAGGAAATTCGTGGTGTGTCAGTATCCAGTCCAGTACTTAAAGTTCTGGAAGCACGCGGTTGGATAGAAGCCATTGGGCATCGTGATGTTCCTGGCAGACCAATTCTATTTGCTACTACCAAGGACTTTCTTAATGATCTTAACCTGCGTTCTTTAGAAGAGTTGCCCCTACTGGAAGAGCCGGGTTTGCTAGTTGAGCAAAGGGGAAGCATAGAGTTATTATCTGTTCCAGAGCCAATTTACAATTCTAGTACCCCTGAAAGTTTATAGCCTCAGCAAGAATTAAAGCTGGAGACGGAGTAAAATGTAGAAACGAAAAACATTTTCAATATAATAAGAAAGGTAGTTAATAATATTTTTAAATGAAGTAGACGTTTATGGAGGAGGTATATGCGAACGATTTTGGTAGTAAATCCTAAGGGCGGTTCTGGTAAAACCACATTAGCGACTAATTTAGCTGGTTATTTGGCTAGACAAAATCAACGGGTTATGATGTGGGATCTGGATCAGCAGAAATCATCACTGAGTTGGCTCGCTTTACGATCTCCTGAGTTACCAGCTATTACTAGGCTAGGTTCAGGGCGCGAAGCATCTCAAGGAGACAAGCAAAAAAACGATTGGCTTGTAATAGATTCTGCCGCAGGAATTCAGGGGAAGAACCTTTCTTACGCTTTAAAACATGCACACAAAATAATTGTTCCAGTACAACCATCTGTGTTCGACATGGTTGTTACGCGAGATTTCATAAACCGGCTGCTAGAAGGAAAGGCCATACAAAAACAGGAAGCTTTTGTTGGTATAGTTGGAATGCGGGTGGATCCACGTACTCGTGCAGCATCTACCTTGGAACAGTTTCTAATGCAATATGATCTACCTATTCTTACTTATTTACGCGATACTATGGCGTATGTTAATGCTGCTTTTAACGGGAAAAGCATTTTCGATTTACCGTTCTACCAGTCCGAACAGGAATTAGTGCAATGGCAACCACTTACTAAGTGGGTTAAGTCATAACTTAGGTTGCTGATAACTTATAAAAAAAGTCCTATACTCTGATCCTTTGCTTTAAACGGTGTCAGAGTTTCGTTCATTGCACTAAGGTTGGGGTTGTCATTGCTATTTTACGGGTGTGTGCATCTTCTGTATTACTCATAGCCTAGGGTTTTTAATGCTCGTAAATCATCAGCCCACCCACTTTTTACCTTTACCCAGACTTTAAGATACACTTTACTATCAAAAAGTTTTTCCATATCCTTGCGAGCCTGAGTTGCAACCACCTTCAGTTCCTCACCATTCTTACCTATGATCATGGCTTTTTGGTTTGCTTTGTCTACAATAATAGAAGCATGAATTATTCGTAGTCCACTTTCGATTGTAAATTGGTCTATGGCAACACTAGTGGAATAAGGTATTTCATCCCACATCAAACGAAATAATTTCTCACGTATCAACTCAGCTGCAATAAATCGCTCACTACGATCTGTAATTTCATCTTTATCAAATAACTGTGGGCCTTCTGGTAAATAGGGACGAATTGCATGTATCAATTCTGGAAGCTGTGTTCCGCGTTTAGCACTTACTGGAATCATTGCTGCGAAGGAAAATTCTTTGGAAAGCTTCTCAAGGAATGGAAGAAGCCTCAATTTATCTGAAATACGATCTACTTTATTAATAGCAAGAATCACTGGCTTGTCGATAGGCAATAGTTTTAGGACTTGTGCGTCTCGCTCATCAAAATATATTGCTTCAATCACAAATACCACCACATCAACACCATGCATACTTTGAGTAACAGTACGATTCATCATGCTATTTAATCGATTCATGTGCTGTAACTGAAAACCGGGCGTATCAACAAAAATGAATTGTGATTGCTCATCAGTGAGAATGCCATTAATGCGATGCCGGGTAGTTTGCGCCTTTTTCGACGTAATGCTGATATTCTTCCCAACCAAATGGTTAAGTAATGTGGATTTACCAACATTAGGTCTCCCAATGATGGCAATGTATCCAGTATAAAAACTTTGAGTAGTCGTCACCTTTAAATACACTCAGCGAGGAATAAATAGCTTGCACTAAGAGAATCAAAGAAAATTAGGCTCATCTGCAAGTTTTAATTATGTGGGTGTACTTGTTCATAGGCTCTTTTTGCTGCTTCTTGCTCCGCACTACGACGGCTGGTACCTTCTCCAATAGTGCGAATATTGAGTTTTGGGATAAGACACTCTACATGAAATTGTTGTTGATGGGCTTCGCCGCTGGTAATAATAATGGAGTATTGTGGCACCATTAGCTTACGGCTTTGAAGATACTCCTGTAAAAGAGTCTTAGGATCTTTACCTGAATTTTGTGGGTCAAATTGAGTAAGCAGAGGTGTAAAAAGAGTAATGACAACTTTCTCAGCTTTTGCGAAACCTCCGTCAAGATAGACCGCACCTATAACAGCCTCTAGCGCATCTGCAAGAATCGAAGGACGATTACATCCACCACTTTTGAGTTCTCCCTCACCAAGCTTAATCTGTTTACCTAGATCAAGTATTTTAGCTAATTTAAACAACGCTTGCTGATTGACCAGATTAGCTCGGAGTCGCGTCAAATCACCCTCTGGAAGGCTGGAAAAATGCCTGAATACCAACGCCGCAACTGCACAGTTGAGCACACTGTCTCCAAGGAATTCAAGACGTTCGTTATGCGGATAACTATGGCTGCGGTGAGTTAGTGCTTGGCGCAGTAACTCAGGCTCGCGGAAACTATAACCGGTTTTCCGGTTAATCGCGTCGCTGTCCATCTCCTGATAGGCTTATATGTGATATATATTTAATTGTTACTACCCTATTTTTCACTACTAACGTTGAAATCAAAGTACAAAGAAATATTTGCGAATAGTGGTGTCTTAACTGAGTAGATAATACCCAAAACTATTTTTCCACTTTCTTTGTTGATATCAAGGTCATTTCCGTTAACGGCACTTATATCATCTATTTGTGCCCGCTTATTAAATGACTTTCTTATGTCTTCTTTTGTACCATCCAGTAAAACGGGATCATTGGTCATTGCTGCTAGAGTTGTTTTTATTGCTGCATATTCTCTGTATACGGGAATCATTTTCATCCCTAGAATAGCAACAAAAATCAATACTACTGACCACAAGAGTAAGGCTGATAAACTCATACCTCTTTGTTTATATCTTACGTCGCGCCGCATATTATTCTCCTGAGATTTAAGCACTATTCCAGCTACTTGATAGACAGCCCAACTCGACTAAGATCGTTGAAATTCCACCAGACCATAAATGCCTTACCGACTATATTACGTTCAGGAATGAACCCCCAGTAACGACTATCACTACTACTATCACGATTATCTCCCATTGCGAAATAAGTCCCAGCAGGCACTCTACAGGTAAATCCAGAGTGATTGTAGTCACAATTCTCATGTGATGGGAACTGACGCACCCCAGAGATCTGTATGCTGGGCATTGCAGGATTAACAATTATAGTGTGACTGTGCTTATTTATTGACTCAATATAACCCAGACTGTACACATAATTTATACCGGACTCGACATAAGTATACTCACCTGTTGGTTCCATTTTCACTGGGGTATTATTTACGATTAGTTGCTTATTGCGATAAGTAATTAGGTCCCCAGGTAAACCTACTATACGCTTGATGTAATCCATCGATGGATCTTCAGGGTAACGGAACACCATTACTTCACCGCGCTTAGGTTCGTTCGTATCAAACACCTTGAGATTAATAACTGGTAACCGGATACCATAGGTATATTTGTTAACTAGAATAAAGTCCCCCACCAGTAAAGTTGGGATCATTGAGCCTGATGGAATCTTAAAAGGTTCTACCAAGAAAGACCGTAAACAGAACACAACAAGAATTACTGGGAAAAAGCTCCTTGGATACTCTACCCACCACGGCTCATTAGCCCCTGGTGCACGATTACTCCGTAATACGAAGTAATCAAGCAGACAAATACCCCCAGTAACTGTCAGTAGGATCAACATGATGAGAGGAAAATTCATTCCACGTCCTATTAAATAATGTCTATTAACCTACAAAACATGGATGCCACGTAGACATATGTGCGACTAACTTCCCAATATTTACTTCTATTTTTTATTATTTATCACCTACTTGCAGTATTGCTAGAAACGCTTCTTGTGGAATTTGTACATTGCCCACACTTTTCATTCGTTTCTTTCCAGCCTTCTGTTTCTCTAGCAACTTGCGTTTTCGACTAATGTCACCACCGTAACATTTAGCGAGAACGTTCTTACGCAACGCTTTAACACTCTCTCTAGCAATGATGTGCGCACCTATGGCAGCCTGCACTGCAATATCAAACATTTGACGCGGAATCAAACTTCGCATCCTTTGCACCAACTCGCGACCACGGTGATTACTATTCATGCGATGCACTATTAATGATAATGCATCTACTTTATCTCCATTTATAAGTATATCGAGCTTAACTAAATCGGAGGCACGAAATTCCTTAAACTCATAATCTAGCGAAGCATATCCACGGCTTGTAGATTTGAGTTTGTCAAAGAAATCCATCACTACTTCGTTTAGTGGCAACTCAAAAGTAAGCATCACCTGCCTACCCATGTATTGCATGTTTTTTTGCACTCCACGCTTGCTTATACATAACGTAATAATAGATCCAACATACTCCTGAGGAACTAGTATGGTGGCAGTAATAATTGGTTCTCGTATTTCCTCTATCTTTGAGGGATCAGGCATTTTAGATGGATTATCAATTTCTATTACCGTACCGTCACGCATAACTATCTCACAAGCCACCGTCGGTGCAGTTGTAATAAGATCTATGTTGTATTCCCGTTCTAATCTCTCCTGTACAATATCCAGATGTAATAAACCAAGGAATCCACAACGAAAGCCATGCCCCAAGGCTTGCGATGTTTCAGGGCTGTACTGTAGTGAAGAATCATTGAGCTTTAATTTCTCCAGGGCGTCACGTAAAGCATCATACTGATTTGACTCAATTGGATATAGCCCAGCAAATACCTGTGGCTTGATCTCTTTAAAACCACGTAATGCCTGAGAGGCTGGGCGATCTACCAAAGTAACTGTATCACCCACTTTGGCAGATTTTAACTCCTTAATACCAGAAATAACAAAGCCGACTTCTCCCGCACTTAAAGATGCTCGGCTTTCCGATTTAGGCGTAAATACACCAACCTCTTCACATAAGTAATCGGTTTTACTCGCCATGAGTAAAATCCTATCTTTAGGCTTGAGAACTCCATCCACCACTCGTATCAGTATCACGACTCCAACATAATTATCGAACCATGAATCAACAATAAGAGCCTTCAGTGGTGCGGTAGGATCCCCATTCGGAGCTGGAATTTTTCTAATTATTTCTTCTAAAATATCTTTTATACCCTCTCCTGTCTTTGCACTGACTCGCAGAGCATCTTGGGCATTAATACCGATAATATCTTCAATTTCTTCAATAACGCGAGTAGGTTCCGCAGCAGGTAAGTCAATTTTGTTTAATATCGGCAATACTTCAACACCTTGCTCAAGTGCGGCATAACAGTTTGCTACAGTCTGAGCTTCAACACCCTGTGATGCATCCACTATTAGCAACGCACCTTCGCAAGCAGCAAGAGATCGCGACACTTCGTAAGAAAAGTCTACATGACCAGGAGTATCAATCAAATTCAGAAGATAAGATTTGCCTTCGCATGATATATATTTAAGCGCAACAGTCTGCGCTTTTATGGTAATCCCACGTTCGCGCTCTAAATCCATCGAATCTAGTACCTGTGCTCCCATTTCACGGTCTGATAAACCACCGCACAAATGAATTATACGATCAGCCAAGGTAGACTTACCATGGTCGATGTGTGCAATGATAGAAAAATTACGAATGTGCTGCATTAGAGGTTGAGGTCCGATAATTAGGGAAACAATGGTCAAGTGCTTAGCACCAGAACAACTAAAAAGGGCACATAATGTGCCCTCATGATTTATGGTTTGATTCTGAAACGTATTCCACGTTGACCCGCTCTGTGTTTATTCAAGAAGTATACATTCTAGCGAATTTTGGCAAAATAAGCATCTAGGGCGATAGGATCAAGATGGTAATGACAAATTTCCTCATTGCCCCCTATTAGTACAGGAACAATCTCTCCGTACTGTGCTAATAAAGTTGCGTTACTATCCACATCTACTAGTTCAGTATGAAAACAAAGCGTTACCTGTAATTTATTTAAAGCGGAAATCATATCAAAACAAAGATGACAATCTTCTCGGACATATAAAGTCAGCCTAACTGGTTCTGGCATAATTAAATTATTAACTGTCGCCACCATTTAGTTTCATGGTAATAAAAGAGGTTGTGTTTCCACGCTTTACTAGTAAAGCGATATTACGACCCTCCTTAATTTTGTTAAGTAATTGATTGAACTGCCCAACTGATGCCACATCTTGATTGTTGATTCCCAGAATTATATCGCCAGGCTGTATTCCGCTACGACTAGCGATGCCTGGTCGCATGTCTTCTACCAATAACCCATTGTTGACTTCAATTTGTTTTTTCTCATGGCTAGAAAGTTCTCGCAACGCAAGACCTATGCGGTTAGATGTATCAGGTGTTTTGCCTT